>JBKDJT010000036.1:0-4974 GCA_046345435.1 Bacteroidota bacterium | reverse complement strand
GCAAATTTGTAAGGAATCATCACCACATCATCAAAATTCCATCCTCCTATTAAACTTTGGCCCTGCTTTTTAACAACCCCAATAACTTTCACGTACCTTCCTTTTATTTCAACATATTTCCCCAATGCCGAGCTTGCAACTTCAAAGAGTTTTTCAGCAACATTATAACCCAGCACAACAGAAGATGCCCCTGATTCAAATTCACTGTTAATCAGATAACGGCCATAACCTATCTCAACAGGCTGAATGCGGTCGAACTCCTCAGTAATACCATACCAGTTGATGCTCGATAAAGATGCATCTTTATATGTAACCGGAGAAGAATTGAAATATGCATAAGCAGTTGCTTCGGCAAGCGTGGTTTTTTGTTTGACAGGCTTCAGCTCTTTAAACTTCGTATTCGGTCTGCTCATGTATTTCCACCAGGGATAATCACTTCCTCCGCCCCAGGCCCACTTCTGAATATAAATCGTATTGGTACCGATAGATTTAAGTGAATTCTGCACGTTCCGCTGAAGACTCCCAACTGTTGCCATCACACTGATGATACAGAAGATCCCAAATGTGATCCCTAGCAGACTGAGGAAAGTACGCAGCTTGTTTTTCTTCAGTTCCTGAAAGGCAAACAGGAAACTGTTCCAGAAAATTTCAAATGTCTTCCGCATGAATCAAAATTAGCACCAAATAAACTTAGCAGTTCATAAATTCTGATTAGCGGTAAAAAGAGATAAATGGCTGTGCGTTTACCTGTAACTCCATCCCCATTTGAGAAATTCGGGGAAAGCGCGTGCCCAGGTAGCAACATCATGTGTGCCATCTTGCAGTTCAAGGTATTTTACAGATTTCTCTTCAAACCCTTGTTTTTGCAGAATAGAAATCAGATCCAGCGTATCATCTATGGAGTCGATTACTCCATTGCCGTTTCTGTCATTTTCTTCATCTTTCGTTCCTGTCTGAAAGAAAAACTCAAGCCATGGTGCTGCATTGCCGTTTTTAACCTGGTTATGCATAATTCTGTCGGCTTCATCCGTATAGCCATCATCGTAATCTTTTTGTCTCCACCAAAGGGATCCGGAGAAAACACCGACTTTTTCGAATTCATGCGGATTATTCCATACGATATCAAGGGCCATTAATCCGCCAAGAGAAAATCCGGCAAATGCTTTTTCTTTGAAATGATGTACGTGATAAGTTTTTTTAATGAATGGCAGCAACTCCTCAAAAATAAACCGCGTATATAATCCGGCCTTGGCACCTCTGCCCAGATAATCTTTCTTAGACGCAACACCATATTCGTTTTTACGGTCTTTTCCGCAATGAATGCCTACACATAACAATGGCTTGATCTCCCTGTAATAATACAGGTCGCCCATCATCTCTGAAAAGGGCATCTTGGACAGGTCCTGTCCATCATTGATCAGCAGCAAACTCATCTCAGCCGGTTCATTTACCCCTTTAGGCAAATAAAAATCAAGCAGCATGTCACGTTCAAGCAATTCTGAATACAAAGTCTTGTGCTCAAAAAGGATTGGATTTATTTTCTCATTCTGCGTCATGAATTCAAATATAAAATAAAACGATTATATGTTTTTTGATAAGAATGATGAAGGATTGGAATTTCTGCCTTAATTTGACCCCTGAATCAGTTAAAAAGATCAAACAGAGTATTTAAAAGAAGTTGCCCGCTGAAACCTGCCACCTATGAACATCCTTTTTTCAGCCGGACTTCATCACCAAAAAACCCAACAACCAACAACTTATAACTAATCATTAAATAACCTTTTAAATGAAAAAAATCGGAATTCTATTTGGAAAAGAACGTTCCTTCCCTCTTGCACTGATTGAACGTATCAACAATATGAAACTGAAGGATGTTGTAGCGGAACCGGTAAACATCAATAAAGTTATCCAAGGTGACTCCAATGAATATGCAGTGATTATTGACCGGATTTCTCAGGATGTTCCTTTTTACAGGGCTTATCTTAAAAATGCTGCCCTGGCCGGCACAGCTGTAATCAACAACCCTTTCTGGTGGAGTGCCGATGAAAAATTTTTCAACAATGCCCTTGCTACAAGAATCAACGTACCGGTTCCAAAAACGGTGATATTACCCTCTAATACCAGGCCGGATGACACTTCAGATGAAGCGTTTTCTAACCTTGCTTATCCGCTAGATTGGGAAGGTATTTTTAATTATGTTGGCTTCCCCGCATACATGAAACCGTTTGCCGGAGGCGGATGGAAAAATGTATACAAGCTCAACAATATAGAAGAGTTCTATGAGAAGCATGCCGAAACAGGACAGCTTGTGATGTTGCTTCAGGAAGAGATTAAATTTGAAGAATATTATCGTTGTTATTGCATCGGCAGGAAGCATGTAAGGATCATGAGCTATGAGCCGCGCAATCCACATCACCTGAGATATGTGGCCGATTTCAAACCAAGTGAAGAAAGGCTTGTACAGATGAAAGAAATAGTGTTGCGAATCAACCAATATCTGGGTTATGATTTCAATACCGTAGAGTTGGCAGTTCGCGATGGCGTGCCTTATGCAATTGATTTCTGCAACCCCGCACCCGATGCTGATCTGCAAAGTGTAGGTGAAGAAAACTTTAAATGGGTGGTAGAAAATGCTGCTAATTATGCTATCGAAAGAGCAAGGGAGCAGAAAGAAGGACTTGATAACCTTAGCTGGGGTGAATATGTAAAACGCAGTGCAGGTCAGAAAAAACTATATCCCTAAGTAAATGTTTCATCAGTATGGGACAAATTAACTACAAACAATTTTCTCTTGGTGTTGAGGAAGAATACATGGTATTCGACCCGGCTACACGTGAGCTGAAAAGCCACGAACAGCAGATCGTAACCGAAGGCCAGAAAGTCATAAAAGACAAAGTAAAAGCCGAAATGCACCAGGCCGTTGTTGAAGTAGGAACAGACATCTGCAAGGATATTTACGAAGCTTTTGATGATGTTGCCCATTTGAGAAAAACCATCAGCGGTATTGCAGAAAGTATCGGACTTGCTGTTGGCGCAAGCGGCACACATCCTTTCAGACACTGGCAGGATCAGCTGATTACCGACCATGTTCGTTATAATCAACTTGTTAATGAACTGCAGGAAGCTGCTCGCAGCAACCTGATTTTCGGATTGCATGTGCATGTAGGAATGGAAGACCGTAAAATGGCCATTCACCTTGCTAACTCAGCCCGTTATTTCCTTCCTCATATTTATGCACTAAGCACCAACTCGCCTTTCTGGGAAGGAAGGGTTACCGGATATAAATCATTTCGCACAAAAGTGTTCGACAAGTTTCCACGTACCGGCATTCCGGAATACTTTGACAGCATCGAAGCATACGACAACTATGTTAATCTGCTAATCAAAACCAATTGTATCGATAATGCAAAAAAGATATGGTGGGACCTGCGCGTTCATCCGTTCTTCAATACAATTGAGTACCGGATTTGCGACATACCGATGACTGCTCCAGAATCAATTGCCATTGCAGCCTTGTTTCAAGCGATCACGGCAAAACTTTATAAACTACGTACACACAACCTGAACTTTATACAGTATCAACGAGCGCTGATTAATGAAAATAAATGGAGAGCAGGCCGCTACGGACTCGATGGCAAGCTGATTGATTTCGGAAAAGAAGAAGAAGTGGATACAAGAGCTTTGTTGTATGAATTACTCGACTTCATTGATGATGTGGTTGATGAACTTGGATCGCGTGATATCATTAACAAAGTGCCTGAGATAATGGAAAAAGGAACCGGAGCCGATCGTCAGTTACAAATATTTAACAAGGAGAAGAATATGGCAGAGGTTGTAGATTACATTGGCAGTCAATTTCTGGCAGGATTGTAATAATTATTGCTCAAAAAAAGCAACTGTACCGCCTACCCACTCTTTATCTGCATTATACCTAACACCAATCATCTTTCCTTTGCTTAATCTTGAAAGATTGGTAACCAGTTTGGGACGGCTTTCACCCTCTTTCCATAAATACATCATCCTGATCTCGGTTTTAGCATATCCGTCCGGTGTTGCAATAATATCAGCATAATGTACTTTTTTCTGAAGTATATAATGCTCAGGATGCTCAACCGATCTGATATCTTCTTCAGTAAGATCGATTTTCACGCCTTGACCTGCAAAAGAAAACAAAGGTTTTAAAACATATTGACTAAGATCGTCTGGTAATTTTTTTAAATCACTTAGAAAAACCGTTTCAGGAACATAAGGATGACGAATAAACGGCAAGGAATATTTACTGATTCGATAGAACCAGTTAGGATGCGGTATCCATTCTACATCAAATGGCTGAGTGAGATCTACTATTTCACCAAGGGAAGCACGTTGTGCATGTAGCTCATCAAAAATGATACGATTATAAATTCGTTTAACCCTGATGCGCTTACCCTTTTTTCTATAATAAAGAAAACTACCTTCAGCTTCAAGCTCAGAAATACAAACAGGCTCAATGCCCAATGCATCTTTTGTAAGTAAAAAATCGATGAGTGTTTTCTGCTCTCGTGGTTTTATTTCGAGAAGAATCACTTCTTCAGGATTGCAACTGCCCAGTACGATTTCTTTAAACAACTGCAGATAGGTTTCCGTTGTGAGTCCGTTAAAATAGTGGCTGTAGTTTTCCGGGATTTCAAAATGTTTTTTTAGCAGATCCGGGAAAAAAGCCTGGAAAGCATACATTGTCGGGAACCCCTGCATTTCAATCAGCTGCGGTTCCGGATTGCCATTTTCATCCAAACAAACTCCGAAATCCAGACAGAGCATTTGAGGAAAAGACCTTTCTGAGGGCACTCTTTCTCCCGGAGGAATTGCATGTTCCGTTTTTTTGATGAAGTCGGGATGCAGAATAACATCAATTATACTTTCACCTGCCTCAATAATTTTTTTGCCAAATTCTTTTCCAACAAATACAGGTGTTTCTGCAACTCTGAATTGTAA
>JBKDJT010000035.1:0-3135 GCA_046345435.1 Bacteroidota bacterium | reverse complement strand
TGCAAACACCCTCAGAGGTTTCGGATAAGAATATTTATCTGTGTTCAGTTCTCCTTCCTTGGTAATTTCCATTTTGATATTATAATTCTTTACGAAGACGGGCAACAGGTATATGCATCTGTTCCCGGTATTTTGCAACGGTTCTTCTGGCAATATGATAGCCTTTTTCCGTGAGTTTTTGAGTTAGTTCATCGTCGCTGATTGGCCTTTTCTTGTCTTCTTTTTCAATAAGCTCCTGCAGTATTTTCTTTACTTCTCTGGTTGAAACCTCTTCTCCTGATTCAGTAGTCAGCGCTTCACTGAAGAAATACTTGAGGCGAAAAGTTCCAAACTCAGTCTGGATATATTTACTGTTGGCAACACGGCTGACCGTTGAAATGTCGAGCCCGGTCATCCCTGCGATATCTTTCAGTATCATGGGTCTTAGACGACTTTCATCTCCGGAAAGAAAAAATTCTTTCTGGTATTCTAGAATCGCATTCATTGTTTGCAGCAGTGTCAATTGTCGCTGACGAATAGCATCGATAAACCATTTTGCAGAATCTATTTTCTGCTTAATGAATAGAACGGCTTCTTTTTGTCTTTTATCTTTTGCACTTTTCTTTTCATACTCTTTCAGCATATTTCGGTACCCTTCGCTGATTCTGAGCTCAGGAGCATTGCGTGAATTTAGTGAAAGTTCAGGCTTACCGTTTACATTCTGAATGATGAAATCAGGAATTACATAATATTCTGCTTTGTTTGAAGCAGCAAAAGCTCCGCCGGGTTTAGGATTGAGTTTCACTATTTCATCAATTACCTTTTTCATTTGTTCTTCCGATAAGCCAAGGGCGCGCTGAATTTTTTCAAAATGCTTTTTTGAGAATTCGTCGAAATGTTGTTCAATTACCGCCATGGCTGCATGCGTTAGCTTGGAGGGTTTTTTCTTTTGCTTCGCATGCAGTTGGTTAAAGAGACATTCCTGCAGATTGCGTGCACAAATACCCGGAGGATCGAACTGTTGAATCAGAGAAATCAGTTTCTCTATCTCTTCTTCGGAAGCGTCAATATTTTGTTTGAATGCGAGGTCATTTACTATAGCAGATGTTTCTCTTCTGAGATATCCGTCATCATCTATACTGCCTACAATCTGTTCAGCAATCACCTGGTCGCGATCATTTAATTGCAACATCCCCAGCTGTTGAATCAGCAAATCGTGAAAAGATGTTTCAGTGCGAGCATATCCAGAACCAAAAACTTCTTTTTCATAGGTTTCTTCTCTTGTTTTATAATCAGAAATTTCACCATCATCTTCAAAAGTATATTCTCCAGGATCGAAATCTTCGTCTGCGCCACTTTCTTCAAACTCTGATGTTTCATCTTCATTGAATTCGTTTTCTTCATCAGACTCCGACAGATTATCCTCCTCATTGCCCTGTTCAAGTGCCGGATTGTCTTCCAACTCTTCTTTGATCCTTTCTTCCAGCTGAGACGTAGGCACCTGCAACAGTTTCATAAACTGAATCTGTTGTGGTGAAAGCTTTTGAAGTAGTTTTTGTTGTAATCCCTGACTAAGTGCCATTACAGGAATAGGTTTAACTTTGTATTGTAAACAATCAACTGCGAAATTATCAAATCAAAGTGTATAAAAGGATGCGTATCCATTTTTTTCTTTTCTGCTTCGTTCAGTTGTTATTTCTACAATCCCTAACAGCTCAATATAAGTTGCAGATTCAGGAGAGCAGGCTAAATGCCGGCTTTGCTCTTCCAAAAGAAAATAAGTTACATGAGGAAAAATCTAAAACAATGTATCCGATTCGTCTCACGCCTGCCCAGGTTTTTCCTCAATGGGGTTTCTTTTGCAATGTGGAACATCGATTTCAAGTACGTACAGGATTGCCTTTAAGATTTCGACTGGGGTCGCTTGATTATGTAAATAAAATGGAAGGGAAAAGATAGCATTGATTAATCAATATTGCTTAAGCGGTATTCCTCTTTATCTATTTGGGCTTTTTTAATCTTGCAATTACAGCCTCATCTGAAACCTGTTCAAAATCTTGATAAAAAGCTCCGACTCCTGTAAACCATTCAGGCTCGTATAGAATTATCAGCTCATCAACTTCCGGTTCAATTATTTTTTTGGCCGCTGTTGATGCAACAGGTATAGCAAGAATGATTTTCAATGGCCTGCTTTGTTTGAGTAAACGTATTGCTGCCATCATTGTCCTTCCTGTAGCCATGCCATCATCAGTAATAATGATTGTTTTTTGATTTAATGTTTTAGGTTCTTTAACTGAATAAAGTCTTTGCATCTCTTTCAGTCTTTTGCGTACTTTTTTAATTTCTTCCTGAAGGTATATTTCATCCACTTGTTCATGCGGAATCAAATAAATATCAGTCAGACTAGCAGCTCCTATTGCATATTCTTTTTGGTTGGGGTGGCCGATTTTTTTACACAACAACACTTCGAGCGGACAGCCAAGCGTATCTGCAATTTCAGCCGCAACAGGGATGCCTCCCCTTGGTATTCCAAATACCAGATCTGCATTCCCTTTGAGATGAATCAGCTTCTCTGCTAGTTCTTTCCCTGCGTGTTCACGGTCTTTAAAAAGTTTATCCATACATAGAAATCCTGATTGGTTACTAAATTAATTCTTCTAGCCGGTCTGCGTTGATGAAGTATGGCAGGGTCGATTTTTTGTCGAAAATGCCATAATTGACTCCGGATTCTTATGACGAGGAATAATTATAAGAATGAAATAACTCATTTATTTCTCAATGTAAATAGGTTGCATTCTGACTGTGTTTTTTTGTAACATCAAATACCCTGAACTTCTAGCTTATGCAAAGGCGATGAATATTAAAGGGGTTAAGACATAACAAAAAAATGAATATGCCCATTTCATTTCCTTTTACTCATCACTCAGTCTTTCGCTTATCCACAGAAGGTGTAAATATGGCAATGATAGAAGCCGAGGACGCTGTTACTTTAGAAGAAGTGCAGCAGGCTTTAAATGGAAGGACACCTTTGCATTTTAGTAGGCCGCTGGTACTTCAGTTTCCTAATCCTGCTAATCCTTTGCCGGTTCATTTTCGCTTTTCATTTGATACGGAAGTTTTGGTCGTTGCTTTGAATGGTATTATTGAAAATGCTTA
>JBKDJT010000034.1:0-2662 GCA_046345435.1 Bacteroidota bacterium | reverse complement strand
TGCACATTTTGCTGTTGCAGGTTATCATCCGCAGGGCCGAGCGAACCACTAGCTCCAAACCATTCAATATTCCAGGCTACAACTTTTAACGTATCTAAAGCAGGTAGAGGCGTATTGCTGTTCCCGGTCAGACTAACCTGAGAAGCTGACCAGCTACCGGAAGTAAATAAAACATTCCCGTTATACACTGTGTTTTCTGCAGATGGCACAAAACGCACAAACACAGTTCTTGATGAAGTAAGTTCCGCAGCTGCATAATTCAAAGACGAAGCATAACTAATTCCATCCTTTGAAATGGAGTAACCATTAGGAGCTGTTAAAGTGAGCTCTGTCAGAATATTTGATATTGTAAAAGAAAAGGATTTTGCAATCGATTCACTGCCAAAGGCAATATATCCGAAATCCAAAGCAGCTGGTGATACTGAGAGAACAGGAGGCGGTGGTGGAACTGTTGTAAACCTCCAAGCTGTGGATCCGCTGATGCCTGCAGAATTATTTCCAGCAAGATCTCTGAAAGTACCTGCAGCTACTTCAACATAAACATTGGAACTGTAGGGAATTGAAGTAAGAATCGTAGCAGATGAACCTGAGACAGAAACGGAAGAAGAAGCTACATCAATGCTTTGCACAATCGACGTATTTGAAGTGTTTCTGATTGTGATAGCTCCGGCACCTTTTTGTACTGTTTCAGAAAAATTAATTGTAAGCGTCGGATTCAGAGAAACATTTGAAGACCCATTTGCCGGAGTAAGAGAACTTACAATAGGCGGCGTAACATCGTTTGCATTTAAGAGTAATGACAAGTCGTCGATTGCAAGTCCGTCATCATTGTTTGCTACATTGAAATCGCTCCAGCGCAACCAAACGATTCCGTTATTAGGAATAGAAATACCGGTGATTACACTTGAGATGAGTTGACGATTTCCCGCAGCATTGCCATCACGGGAGCCTACTGTAGTAATAAAGGGAGATTGAAAATCAAGCCCATCCTGATTCACCCAAGTGCCATTTGATAAAGAGGTAGCATTTGTACTGTAGGCAAAATCAAGTCGATCTGCTCCCCTGCCCGTAGCACCACAGCGCCATTGTTCTCCGAAATAAGAAAGATTGATGGATGTAACTGTTCTGCCTGTTGTATTACGGAATTGAATGCCAAATGATGTGATCAGACTACTGCTTTGTAGAGAGCCGAGTGCTCTCTCTGTATTAGACCCTATGCCATAGCTGTAGGTATTGCCTGTTGTTGAGCTTCCTGCATCAACACCGTAAGATGAATTGGCACTACTGCCGGTTTCAAGGATCCTCCAACCTGTTGGCAGTGCGTTTGACGTACCGGAACTACTTCGAAGCGAATTGAAATTTTGCGTGTAGGGAGTTGTGGTAGAACTAATGCTCACTTGAGCATTAGTTGAAAAAATTACAGCAATAATCGCAACAAACAATAAAGCGTATCTCATCATTTTTCCTTTTTATATAAATAAAATGACCACCGATTAAACAATCCTAAAGATGATCAGTTAGGTTTTTCAGTAAGAGATGTGCAAATGTGTTAGGTGAGATTCAACGGATGAGGAAACGAATTTAAATATTTTTAATAGAAAAAAGAATATTTGTCGGGTATTTAAGAGGTTTTTTCCGGATAATGATCGACAAAAAAAATCCCTGCCGGTTTGCGACAGGGATTAGGTGAACATATTTATAAAAATTAGGCGTTTGCTTTGCCTTTTACCTTAGCAATTACTTCTTCAGCTACGTTGTTTGGAGCCGGAGCATAATGGCTGAATTCCATAGTAGATGTTGCACGACCGGAGCTCAATGAACGAAGTTGGGTAACATATCCAAACATTTCACTGAGAGGCACTTTCGCACGGATCACCTGGGCATTTCCTTTTGTATCCATTCCTTCCAGCATACCACGACGACGGTTAAGATCTCCCGTTACGTCACCCATGTACTGATCGGGTGTAACTACTTCTACTTTCATGATTGGCTCAAGCAGAGTTGGTTTCGCTTTACGACCAGCCTCACGGAAACCACCTTTAGCACAAAGCTCAAAAGACATCGCATCAGAATCTACATCATGGTAGCTACCATCAAACACGCGCACTTTCATGTCCACCATCGGATAGTTTGCTAACACACCATTGGTCA
Source organism: Bacteroidota bacterium (assembly GCA_046345435.1). GTDB lineage: Bacteria > Bacteroidota > Bacteroidia > Chitinophagales > Chitinophagaceae > Lacibacter. The sequence goes on along the minus strand of JBKDJT010000034.1, from coordinate 511 downwards.
TGGCGTTTTCAAAACCTTTTGTGATAGCAGGAATAAATTCCTTCGGAATGGATCCTCCGAAAATATCATTCACAAACTGGAAGGATTTTCCGGGGTTTTCTTTCAGCCACTCTTCATCAGCAGGCCCGATTTCAAATACGATATCGGCGAACTTACCGCGACCACCAGACTGCTTCTTCAATACTTCTCTGTGCTCGATTGTTGCTTTAAATGATTCTTTATATGCCACCATCGGCGCACCTTGATTCACTTCTACTTTGAACTCGCGACGCATACGGTCAACGATGATTTCAAGGTGAAGCTCTCCCATTCCACTCAACACTGTTTGACCTGTTTCTTCGTCTGTTTTTACGCGCAGTGTAGGATCTTCTTCTACCAGCTTTGCGATAGCCATACCCATCTTGTCAACATCAGCTTGTGCTTTCGGCTCAACTGCCAAAGAGATCACCGGCTCTGGAATAAACATATTCTCAAGTGTGATTGGATGGTTTTCATCACAAAGAGTATCTCC
>JBKDJT010000033.1:0-6419 GCA_046345435.1 Bacteroidota bacterium | reverse complement strand
GCTCTAACCATCCCGAATGCTGCGCTTTCGGGACTTCCTCGCCCCGAATGCTTCGGGGCTCGTCGACTACGCTAAGGAGGAGTGTTTCGGTTTGCGGTTGTCAGTTATGTGTTGGCAATTTAATTGCTTAATTTGAACTGCTAACCGATAACGGCCAACTTTTTAACAGTTAAGCCTTTCAACCGGGACGCAAAAATAGGGTGAAAATCTATTTTGGGCAAATGAATTGACAGGCTTCTATCGAAAAATATCCCAGATTCCTCCTGTTTCCAGCCCAATATAAATCCCATCATCGCGTTTCTCCAACGGATAAGTCTTCAAATAATACCCCTCGCCACTCACATTCCGGCCGTTTTCCAGACTGAATCGATAACGATGGAGTGGACAAACAATGTTCCCGGCGGGATCGAGATAGCCATCCGCCATCCTACCGCCGGCATGCGGACATTTAACGACACAAGCCTTCAATTCGTCTCCCTTTTTCGCCACACATATCCTCTTGCCGGCTACCGTCAACTCACATAAGCCATTCGACTGCCATGGCAGCTCTTCCATACTCTCTGCAATTTTTTCCCAACGGTATGTCTTCTTCCCTGCACCCATTAGTAAAAACCTGTTTGATATGGATAACGTACCCTGTACATCTGCTTCACCTGCTCCAATATCACAGCCCTCAACTGATCCATATTTCTGCGTTCTGCCGCTGATACAAACACACAATGCCCTTGCGTTTCATTCTGCCAACGTTCTTTTAACTCCTGCAAAATCATTTCCTTCACACCCGGCTCCAGCCATTCGTCAAACTGCTTCTGTTCATACAAATCCATTTTATTGAATACAGTCAGCACCGGCTTATCGGCACAGTTCATCTCCTGTAACAATTTCAATACCACTTTCATCTGATCTTCATATTGCGGATGTGATATATCAACCACATGCAGCAACACGTCGCTTTCTCTCACTTCATCCAGCGTACTCTTAAAACTTTCAACAAGATGATGCGGCAGCTTTCTGATAAACCCTACTGTATCACTCAATAAAAATGGTGTTGTTTCAAACACAACTTTTCGTGTGGTTGTATCGAGCGTTGCAAAGAGTTTATTTTCAGCAAACACATCGCTCTTACTGATTAAATTCATCAGTGTACTCTTACCCACATTGGTATATCCAACTAAAGCAACACGTATAAATTCGCCACGTTCCTTTCTTTGTGTAAGCGCCTGCTTATCAATTTCGGCTAGGCGTTTCCGTAATAAACTGATTTTATCTTTTACGATACGACGGTCTGTTTCAATCTCGGTTTCACCCGGTCCTCTGGTTCCGATACCTCCTCCCTGTCTTTCAAGGTGCTTCCACATCCCTTTCAACCTCGGAAGCAAATATTGATATTGCGCCAGCTCCACCTGTGTTTTTGCCTGTGCTGTTTTGGCGCGTGAGGCAAATATGTCGAGAATAAGATCGCTGCGGTCGATTGTATAAACACCAAGCACTTTTTCAATATTCATAATCTGTGCACCCGTTAGCTCATCATCAAAAATGACCAGTTCCACTCCTTTGCTTTCCACATACTGACGAATTTCTTCCAGCTTGCCCTTGCCCACAAAAGTTTTGCTGTCGGGGTGCTGTAATTTCTGGGTGAATCTTTTTATGGCATGCGCGCCCGCCGTCTCCGATAGAAAAGCCAACTCATCGAGATACTCTGTTACCTGTTCCTCCGTCTGTTGCTTGTGAATCAGTCCTACAAGAACCGCCTTTTCAAACTGTTTACTGCCTAGTTTACGTTCAATCACAAATAAATCTGCATTCGTTGTTTCCGGTAAAATGCCGGAGGGCAAAAATACGGCGGATGTTGTTGGTTTTTGGTTATTTGTTGCTTGGAGCTTTGGTAGCTACGATAACGTCATCCTGAGCGAAAGCGAAGGATCTCGAAGCTGTTTATACCCACACAGAAGCCTATCATAAAGACCAACCTTCTTCTAAAAATCAGCTAACAAAAGAGTTACATTCTCGAGATGTTTCGCTTCCGCTCAACATGACGTGATTCCTGATCGGAGTTTGTTCGAATACAGATCATCGAACAGTGATATAAGATGTTTCGCTATCAATCTCCGATTATACTTCTTATATCGGAGCAGGCAACATGACGGGTAAAAAATCCCTGTCGGTCTATACGACCAACGAATTTCGATCATCGAACAACGACTCAACTACCCTTCGTAATCTGCCTCAACGAGGAGCTCCAGACCGCGCTTACCGCGACACTGTAACATAAAATTACATTCATGCATCAGGTACTGTGGAACACCGGTTGCCACAAAATCGGCAACATACCAGTAATGCATCAATGCTTCGGCTTGTTGAAGAGAGGGCTTGAGCAACAACCACTGTATTCTCGATAACTCTGTATCAGAAAGATGGTTAAACGCTCCGCTGTTGAGCAGTTCTCGGGTAAGGGAGGTCACTTGTTTTTCCATATGCTGGAATTTTGGTGAATTACTAATAAGAACGTTAAATCATTGTAAACGTTGCATGAATAAATCACAAACAGACACAGATGTGCATTACCTGTGTATAACCGACCCGTTTTCTTACCTTCGACCAATGATACAAGCCGGACAATACCACAAACTGAAAGTACTTCGGATAAAAGATGCCGGCGCATACCTCAATGACGGCAAAGACGGCATACTGCTTCCAAAAAAAGAAATGCCTCGCGGAACCAAACAAGGCGATGAACTCACCGTGTTTGTTTATCATGATTCAGAAGACCGCCCTATTGCAACAACACTCCATCCCAAAGCAATAGTGGGTGATATCGTAAAACTGAAAGTGGTTGGCAACAGCAGAGTCGGTGCTTTTCTCGACTGGGGTTTGATGAAGGATTTACTCGTCCCTAAAAGCAAACAAATCTCTCCGATGCGTTTAGGCGGTGAATACCTTGTGCATGTTTACCTCGATGAAAAAACCGGAAGAGTTGCAGCAAGCCAATATCTCGAACATCTTTTGAGCAATGATCCATTAAGTGTAAAAGAAAAAGACCCTGTTCAACTTACTGTCTATCGCAAAACAGATCTGGGGTACGTGATGATCATCAACAAACAGCATACCGGGCTTTTACATTTTAATGATGTGTTTCGCGAACTTGAAATCGGTGAACAAATAGAAGGTTATATTAAAACAATTCGTCCCGATCACAAAATAGATCTTGCAGTTGGTAAACCCGGTTATCAGCGGGTAGAAGATGAAACCGGAAAAATAATTCGGCTACTTCATGAAAAAAACGGGTTTCTTCCCTACCACGATAAAACAGATCCGGAAACAATTTATGATGTTTTCGGAATGAGCAAGAAGGCTTTTAAAATGGCCCTCGGAAAATTGTATAAAGAGAAAAAGATTCTCCTTCTCGACAATGGAATTAGATTAGTTGTTGGTTATTAGTTGTTGGTTGTGTAACTAACAACCAACAACTAACAACCAGTTTACAATCCATACTTCTTCTTATAACGATCGTATAACTGTGTATGTTTATTTTCGAGACTTACCTCACGGCCTTGAATAAACGCATTTGTGAGGCGACTGCTGCGCATATCGAGAATATCTCCTTCAGAAATAATAATATTGGCATCCTTTCCTGCTTCGATTGAGCCTGTACGATTATCTATGCCGAGGATACGTGCTGCATTTAATGTAATTGCCTGAAGAGCTGCTTCTTTACCCATACCATAAGCCGCTGCCGTGCCGGCATTGAAAGGAAGATTCCTTCCTCTTGTCTGACCATCTTCATCATTGATGGCAACCAGCACACCGGCCTTATGTAAGATTGCCGCTGTTTTATACGGAAGATCTACATCATCATCAATCGTTGTTGGCAGACTATGTTGCTGAGAAAGAATCACTGCAATATCATTCTGCTTCAAAAGATCGGCTATCTGCCAACTCTCACTTCCTCCGATAATCACCACCTTAAATCCAAACTCTTTGGCAAAATCAACAGCTACCAGTATTTCTTTCACTAAATCACAATGAACAAACAACTTTTGTTTTCCTTCAAACAGAGACCTGCATGCTTCTAATTTCAGGTTAGGCTGCTTAGGCGTATTGGCGATATATGCTTTGGCATCACGAAACATTTGCTTCACTTCCTCAATACGCGAAAGCGATTGCTTCACATAATCCGGAGCGGGTCTGCTGTCAATCCCCAGAAAAGCAGCATATGGATTGGGTCTCGCTACAAGTGAAGGCATGTAAAAATGCATACCGCCGTCGGCATGATACGCTGCATCTTCCCAGTTCCAGGCATCAAGCTGTACAACCGAAGAAGTGCCGCTTATCAATCCCCCATTGGGAATGATGTTCGCCAAGAGGATGCCGTTGTACTTCAACGTATTGATTACTTTGGAATCTGAATTGTAAGCAACCAACGAACGGACAGAAGGGTTCACAGTGCCGACTTCCGTATGGTCTATTGTAGCACGCACACTGTTTACTTCTACAAGCCCAAGTTGTGAATTGGAAAGAATCAGGCCGGGATAAACATTCTTTCCTTTCGCATCTATCACTTTCGCTCCGGTTGCACTGATCGTTCCCGTACTTACTTCTGCAATTTTATCATCAACAATTTTAATGCTTGCATTCGTTAATACCTGTCCGTTGCCAATATGAATAGTTCCGTTTTGTATAATAATCGTTCCCTTATGTACAGGAGCCGGATAAACCGTTTCCTGTGCAGTTGCATTAATTACAGATAATAAGGAAACGATAATGATGAAAAATAAGCGGTTCATAAAAATCTTTTTTAATTTATTTTAATCCAATTGATATGGCAGAATCTTTGTGTCTTCAACTTCTGAGTTTTAACTTTTAAGTTTAAAGTTTTACTCCTCTTCAATCACAAACAATCCGTGACGATGCTGATGATCACTGCAATGGTGCATGATCTGCATCGTTGGTGCATAAGGAACCGTTGGCGCTCCCGACATTTTCTCTGATGTCATCTTCCCTATCAGCCTGGTTCTTTCTGCAGCAATTGCAACTCGCATCTGCTCATCTTTTTCACGATCGTAATAAGCGATTCCGTCAACGATCGTATACATTGCTTTTGCATAGATGCTTAAAGGATGGTCGCTCCATAAAACTACATCGGCATCCTTTCCTACTTTAATGCTTCCAACTTTATCATCAACGTGCAACATGATTGCCGGATTCAGCGTCACCATCTTCAATGCGTCTTCTTCGGATACTCCTCCGTATTTAACGGCTTTTGCTGCTTCGTGATTGAGACGACGCGCCATTTCGGCATCATCTGAATTTATCGCAACATTCAATCCCACATTGTGCATCAGTGCAGCATTAAAAGGAATGGCATCCACTACTTCCATTTTATAATTCCACCAATCGGAGAATGTAGAAACATTTGCTCCATGCAACTTCATTTTATCTGCTACTTTATATCCTTCCAGAATATGTGTAAACGTGTTTAATGTAAATCCGAATTTTTCTGCTACACGCATCATGTCGGTGATTTCACTTTGTACGTAACTGTGACAGGTAATGAATCGTTCTTTGTTCAGAATTTCAACAAGGGCATCCAGTTCGAGATCTCTTCGTGGCGCAACCAGTTTCGGATTTTTCTTTCGCTGCGCTTCATAGTTTTTCCATTCAGCTTCGTATGCACGTGCACGTGTGAAAGCATCAATTAAAACCTGGCTCACTCCCATGCGCGTATCAGGGAAACGGTTATTTTGAGTGGCTGAAGAACGTTTTACATTTTCACCAAGTGCAAATTTGATGAAGCCGGGCCATCCTGTAAATTTCAACTCTTCAGCATTTGCGCCCCAGCGAAGTTTAATAAGTTGTGTTTGCCCGCCAATGGTATTGGCAGAACCGTGTAAAATATGAGAAGTGGTAACTCCGCCACTCAACTGACGATAAATATTGATATCATCCGGATTGAGATTATCTGCAATGCGTACTTCTGATGTAACACTTTGTCCGCCTTCATTAATGGAGGCCGCTGCAATATGTGAGTGTTCATCAATAAGTCCTGCGGTAAGATGCTTGCCTGTTCCGTCTATCACGGTAGCATCCGTTGCAGAAAGATTTTTTCCGATCGCAGCAATTTTTCCATTGCGAAGCAATACATCCGTTTCTTTCAATATACCCTCTTTCTCATTGGTCCATACCGTTACGTTTTTAATTAGCAAAGTCGTTGCTTTGGGCATTGACATAAAGCCATAACCGTTAAAAGGATAGGTAACGGTTGATGTTATGTTAACGGGTCTTTTCTTTGTGCTGTCTGTTTTTACCTGAGCAGGTTGTTGCATGACAGCTGTCCATGTAAAACGTGTGCCAACCGAATCCTCTCCCACACCACTCCATTCTTTACCGGATGCGATACCACTTAAGCGATAAACAGATTT
>JBKDJT010000032.1:0-6904 GCA_046345435.1 Bacteroidota bacterium | reverse complement strand
GAATATATATGGTATACAAAGTGGAATACTAAAAAAATGCCCTGTTACCAGGGCATTGTATACTGTTCATTTTTGTAATTTAATTTAGGCAACTGCTTTTTTCACCAGGTCTGCAGCTTCACTGAGTTGGATTGCACTTTGAACCTGAAGACCGCTTTCATCAATCAGCTTTTTAGCTTCGGCTGCATTGGTTCCCTGTAATCGAACAATAATCGGAACAGGGATATTGCCTATTGATTTATATGCTTCTATGACTCCGGCTGCAACCCTGTCGCATCTTACGATTCCTCCAAAAATATTGATCAGAATTGCTTTAACATTCGGGTCTTTTAAAATGATTTTAAATCCTGCTTCTACTGTCTGTGCGTTGGCAGTTCCGCCTACATCAAGGAAGTTGGCCGGTTGTCCGCCACTCAGCTGGATCATATCCATGGTCGCCATTGCCAGCCCGGCACCGTTTACCATACAACCCACATTGCCGTCGAGTTTGATGAAATTCAGATTGAATTTACCTGCTTCCACTTCTGTAGGATCTTCCTCACTCTCATCACGCATTGCTGCTACATCAGGATGGCGCATCAAAGCATTGTCATCAATATTCATTTTACAGTCTACCGCAATGATCTTATCATCTGCTGCTTTGAATAAAGGGTTAATTTCCAGCATGCTGCAGTCGAGGCCAACATATGCGTTGTATAAGTTGGTGACGAATTTTACGCAGTTTTTGAAGGCCTCTCCGGAAAGCCCAAGGTTGAAAGCAATTTTACGTGCCTGAAATCCCTGAAGCGGCTGTCCTGGATAAACCCATTCTTTAAATATTTTTTCCGGTGTATCGTGTGCCACATCCTCAATATTCATTCCTCCCTCTGTGCTGTACATGATCACATTCTGTTTTTTGGTACGATCCAGAAGTATTGATAAGTAAAATTCTTTTCTTTCGGAAGGACCATCGTAATACATATCTTGAGCAAGCAATACTTTATTCACAAGTTTCCCGTCCGGCCCTGTTTGAATAGTAACAAGGGTGCCGCCAAGGATCCCCTTCGCATACTCATTAACTTGCTCAGCGTTTTTTGCCACTTTCACACCGTTGATACCCGTTTCTTTTATCGTGCCTTTCCCTCTGCCTCCTGCATGAATTTGCGCTTTGATAACCGCAAAATTGCTGCCGCTTACAGCCTGGATTTTTTTATAAGCTTCGTCTGCTTCCTCAACCGTGTTGCATGCAAATCCTTCCTGTACCGGAACATTGTATTTTTTCAGTAATTCTTTTGCTTGGTATTCATGTAAGTTCATGCTTAAAAATTTCGGGCGAAGATAGTAAATCTATAGTCATCTCAATATTATAAACCTTCATAACTATAAGAGTTCTTTTCAAAGCTTTCTATCGTAAAATGATATATTTGTCTGCTCAAATAAACAGGATGAGTGATCTGCTTAAAAAAATTGAACAAACGGTTTCCTATATCCGTCAAAAAATTACCCATACTCCGGATGTAGGTATTGTTTTGGGAAGTGGTCTTGGAAATTTTACCGCTGAACTCGAAATAGAATTGGAAATTCCATATGAAACTATTCCAAACTTTCCTGTTTCTACAGTTCAAGGTCATAAAGGAAGACTAGTTTTCGGAAAATCAGGAGATAAACATGTTGTTGTGATGGCAGGTCGTTTTCATTTTTATGAGGGATATGCCATGCAGGAAGTCGTATTTCCGATCAGGGTATTGAAATACCTGGGTATTGAAACTCTTATTTTAAGCAATGCAGCCGGTGGTGTAAATAAAGATTTTAAAGTAGGAGATCTGATGATTATTTCTGATCATATCAGTCAGTTTATGGAAAATCCGCTGGTTGGAAAAAATGATGATGCACTGGGTCCGCGCTTCCCCGATATGAATGAGCCCTATTCATTAAAGCTTATTGAAAAAGCAAAAGCAATAGCTTCCGAATTAAATATACATGTACACGATGGTGTGTACGTTGGTGTTACCGGTCCAACATTTGAAACACGAAGCGAATACAGAATGGTGCACGCTATTGGCGGTGATGCTGTTGGTATGAGCACTGTGCCCGAAGTGATTGCAGCAGTACATATGGGTCTTCCGGTTTTTGCCATGAGTGTGATTACAGATCTGGGTTCTCCTGAAAATACGCATGCTGTTTCTCATGAAGAGGTATTAAAAGCTGCCAAAGAAGCTGAACCTAAAATGACTGCCATTGTCAAACAACTTATTCAAGTGATTTGATATGTGTGTTGCTTCATCAATCAGATCAGGTGTTGCTTTAATGCTTTTAGTTTTGCTATCTGTATGTGCAGTTGCTCAAAGACCGGGACAAAGTAGAAGATCTAATCAGTCAATACCCGGTAGTAGTGTTTTTAACCAGGGTGGTGGAAGTGTCGGGCCATTTAAGGATTCCCTTCTTCATCGCACCGGATTTGAAGATTCCGTCACGGTAATCTATCAGACAATTAAAAACCCTGAATGGAGAACACTTGATACAACTGTCAATGACTTCCTAAAGCGCTGGCCTGTTCCCTGGCAATCACTTTCAACTGGTAATCACGGAAGTGCTGTAGTTTCCCAGTTTTTTCAGCCAAACATGAGAGCAGGGTGGGACCATGGCTTTCATGCATTTGATCCGTTTATGACCAATATGGAGTTGGTGCCGCTCTATTCAGCTACACGACCCTTTACCCAACTTAATTATATCCTGGGTTCAAAAACGGAACAGAATATTCAGGCATTACATACTCAAAATATCAGGACCAACTGGAATTTCTCTTTCAGGTATAATATGATTAATGTGCCCGGGGTGTTTAAAAATCAAAAAAATAGCCATAGTACTTTTTTATTTACCAATCGTTATCTTTCTAAAAAAAATAAATATGGGTTGAATCTTATTCTGGCTGCGGATAAAATTGGAGCAAGCGAAAACGGAGGGTTGAAAGATCTTTCTTTACTCAATGAAGTACCAAGTTTTTCCGATCGTTTTAATATTCCAACTAATTTCGGAGGTGCTGAATTTCAACAGCAGAATTTCCTAAGCAGCAATATTATTACAGGAAACAGATACAGGACATCACAGCTTTTTTTACAGCAATTTATTAATACCGGAGTAGTTAATAAAGATCAAAATGACACATCGACGACCGATCCCCAAAAAGGATATTTCCGTTTTGAACATCAATTAAATGCTTCAAGATTTCAATTCTTGTTTGAAGATGCAAGGGTTGACGGGGAAAGCTATCAGCAGTTTTATGATTTAACTCAAGTGCCTGATACGTTCAGGCTACAGGATAAATGGACCACTATTAAGAATACGTTCAATATAAGCCGTTTTTTTCTCGGGCAGCAAAATAAGTTTTTGAGAGCGGGGATAGCACATGAGTATTTTCAGCTTGATACCGGTATTACTCGATTTACTTTTTCGGGCTTACTGATTTCAGGTGCGGGACAATTTCAAACAAAAAATAAAAAATGGGATATACATGTGGATGCGCTTTTGTATGCAGCAGGTTATTTTGCAGGAAACTATGAGCTAAAAGGATTCCTGAAAAAAAATAATTTAAAGAATGAAACATTCATTCGACTTGATTTTGAACAGGTGAATCGCACCCCTTCATTCGTGTTCGATCGCCGTAGTGCTTTCCGGCGATTAGCGGGAGCTTACAATGAATTGCGCAATGAGAATACAACCTCTCTCAGTTTCCGATTTGAAAAACCCGCTAATCAGTTATATCTAGAACTTCGTTCTGTCAGCATGTTGAATTATGCCTATTTTGACGGATTTAAATCCGCAAAACAGACAACAGATTTGTTTAATGTTTTTCAATTGCAAGCGGGGAGAAAGTTTCGTTTAGCAGGCAAATGGTTTTTATACAGTGATCTCATCATGCAGCAAACTGCAGGAAATGCACCGGTGAATGTGCCTTTGTTTCTGACAAGAAACAGGATTGCATTTGAAGGGCGCTTTTTTAAAAATCTCAAACTTAGTACAGGAATCGAATTGCGATATAATACTCCTTTTAAGACGAGTGGTTATTCACCATTGGCCGGTCAGTTTTTCTATCAGAATGATACCATTATAAGAAACAGACCTGATATTGCAGTATATGTTAGTGCAGGTATTAAACGAATGGATTTATTCTTAAGAGTTGAAAACCTGAACACATTTCAGCTTTCGCCTTCTGGCTTTTTCAGGAATAATTTTGCAACACCATTGCAGCCCTTACCCGGTCTTTATGCCAGATTTGGTATCTTTTGGCGCTTTGTTAACTGAAAAACTCTTGACAACGCTTTGTTTTTGTCTTAAATTTGTATAGACATGCGTAAAATCCTGATTGGACTGATTGCCTTTTTTTACCTGACCGCTTCGGCCGGGCTGGTAGTCAATTTTCATCATTGCATGGATCAACTTGCCTCTGTTTCTTTTTTTGAGGACAAAGATCATGATGACGGAAACTGTGATCAGTGTGGCATGGATAAGGCTGCATTTTCCTGTTGTCACGACCAGGTTGTTTCGTATAAAATCAGTGATTCGCATCAGCCTTCGGGAGACGTTCAGTTTTCACCGGCTCTGACCATCATCTACACTTTTTTAATTGATGAATTTTACGATCCGGTATTTAAAAATGCTGATCTAGTATATTTAGAAGCAGACAAATCTCCACCTCAAAATCTTTCCAATAAACGTTATCGGACATTGAGGGTGTTCAGAATTTAATTTTCTCTTGCCATTTTTATTTGCTGTATAAACAGCTTCTTGTTCAATTTTATTTGAACTTATTTCTATTATCATCATTAAAAAAATAAATATGCAAACTTATATCTTATCATTTCTATTGCTGTTCACCGGAGCAGTTTCGGCTCAGTCTACCACTTCAACATTTAAAGTATGGGGTAACTGCGGCATGTGTAAAAAAAATATTGAAGCAGCTGCAACAAAAAGCGGAGCATCTTCAGCCAGCTGGGATGTCAAAAGCAAGAATCTGACTGTAACATATGATGCTTCGGTATCAACTCTGCAACAGGTGCAAAAATCAATTGCTGATGCTGGTTATGACAATGATGGTGTTACTGCTTCAGAAGATGCATATAACAAACTCCATGCTTGTTGTCAGTATGATCGCAAGGGTAGTACAAGTGCAAGCTCCGGTAAAGCTTGTTGTGTAAAAGACGGCAAATGCAAAGGCAATAAACCCTGTTGTAAAAACGGCGGCAAAAAAGATTGCTGTAAATCGGCCACCTGTGAAAAAGATGGAGGTTGCTGCAGCAGTTGCAAAATGAAAGAGTCGGGAAGTTGTTGCTCAGAATCTGGTAAAGGCAGCAAAGAATGCAAGGGTAAATGCGAACATCGCCCTTGATAAACAATAAATAGCCGATCGGCAATTAAACCATTCAAAATTAGATGCCGATCGGCTCTTTAAAATGTTTTTTCATTTTACAAGGCTAATCAAGTTCCACTGGCACTTTTCTCTTTTTGGGTTGAGTGAAAGTCGGGTTTTCTAAATCTCATTTACATGCGGTTTCTTACCATTTCTTTTTTTCTATTTGCCGGATATATTTCTGCAAATGGACAAATAAAACACGCAACGCTGCAGGCTGCAGGATTAACTTGTGCAATGTGCAGCAATGCGATTTATCAATCTCTCTCTTCACTTCCTTTTGTAGAAGAAGTAGCACCTGATGTTGCAAATTCATCTTTTCAGATAAAATTCAAAGCGGATAAAAATATTGAACCTGATCGGATGAGAAACGCTGTGGAAGAAGCCGGTTTCAGTGTTGCTGCACTTCGTTTTACAATCACTTTTAATCACTATGAATTTCCTAATGACAAAATTTTAAACTTGAATGGATTGAAGCTTTTCGTAATCAATAGTACCGATCAGGTTTTAGACAAAGACATCACATTTCTCTTTATGGATAAAGGGTATCTAACCGAAAAGATGCTTAAAGATTATGAGAAAAAGCTGGGTATAAGTTTAAGAAAGAACAAAAAAGAATCAGACGAGGGGCTGTATACCGTCATAATAAATCAGAAATGATTATGATACGTGCTTTGCTTTATACTTCGCTTGTTATTTTATTTGCTGTTTTTTTTAATCATCGTATTTCCGGACAAGAATTATATGTTTTTTCAAGTCCGGCATCTAATGTTCCGGCTCGTTCCATCACAGCAAAAGCTTCTGCAAAATCACTTGTATCTTATCACAGTTCAGAAAGAGAATATCGGATAATGGCGGAGCTGCAGACAGGGTTATCTAAAAACTGGATGTTAAGCGGTGGTGTCAGTTTTTCAGACATGTATTTTAAGAAAGGACAGCGATTTGAAAGTATCAGACTCTATACCAAATATAGATTTTTAAGTAAGGATGATGTGCATCGTCATTTCAGAATGGCGGCATTTATCAGCGGTTCATGGTCGCGTAATCCGCTTGTTTATCAGGAGTTGACAACGGAGGGCGACAACAATGCCATACAGGCAGGCGTCATTGCAACACAATTGATAAGACGATTAGCGGTATCCGGTACTCTATCTGCTGCATGGGATCGGAGGGGACGAGACGGAATGGCAGCGCTTCGCTGCGCCGGATATTCTTCTGGACAATCTGATTGCTCAGGGAAAAGCCGTTCCGATGATCGTGGTCATGCCCAACGGGCGGGCTCAGAAGAACGACCGGGCCGAAGGGAACGTGATGGCGGCAGCTCCTGCCTTTGCCGTATTCGAAAAGGATCTTCTGGAAGACGTTATTCCTGCAATCGAAGCTCGCTACTCCGTGCACTCCGATCGACAGCATCGTGCCATCGCCGGGCTTTCGATGGGAGGTGGTCAGTCGCTGAATTTCGGTCTGACGAATCTGGATAAATTCGCGTGGGTGGGCGGCTTTTCATCGGCTCCCAAT
>JBKDJT010000031.1:0-2627 GCA_046345435.1 Bacteroidota bacterium | reverse complement strand
GGTTATTACGTAATGAGCCCGCATTGTATCAAAAGCAATTTGATGATGAAGGATTTGAGTGGACTGATTTAAATCATCGTTCCGAGTCGGTGATTGTTTACAGAAGAAAAGGAGAAAGTGAGGAAGATGATGTGGTTATTGTGCTCAATCTCACACCTGTTGTCAGAACAGATTGGAAGCTGATTGTACTTGGGAATAAAAAATGGAAACAGGTGTTTAACAGTGATGATTTGTCTTATTGGGGAACAGGTAATTTTTCAAATACGGTGACGAATATCATAGAGATAAATTCGGATAATGGCACTTGTGAACTAACTTTGCAGTTGCCTCCGTTAGCCGCAGTCGTATTAAGGTAAACCCTTATTTTTCGGAGATCTTTTCAAAAACTGTTGGAACCATGCTAAACCCGTATTACTTTTACATCGTCAAACTATTTGATAAATCCAAAACAGACCCTACATGAAAACCTTTTCAATGATTGCCCTGGCGGTAATCCTCACATCACAAAGTTTTGCTCAGACTGCTGACAGTTCTGAGATTTACCTCAAAAAAGCAAATGCCTATCGTTACGAGCGTCGCACACAGCAGGCTTTAAACTTCTACGAGAAATCGCTTCAGTTTAATCCCTCAAATGTGAATGCGCTTAAAGCAATGGGAGAGTATGCACTCGAAATCCGCAACTATCGTCATGCAATTAATGCGTTTACTCGCCTGCATGAAATTGAGCCGGCTAACGATGTTGTAACGCAGCAACTTGCAAATGTTTATTTCCAGCTTGGTAAATATGCTGAAGCCCTCAGCTTTACCAAAAAGTGGGAAGAAATGCATAATGATAAGCCAATGCATTTTGTTGCAGGTATGAGCCATTATTACATGGAAGATTTTGCAAATGCGATCAATCGTTTATTACACGCAAAAGAAACTGATAGTACTAATGCAGTTCTTTATTATACAATCGGACGCAGCTATGTAGAATTGGATCGTTACGAAAAAGCAATTCCGTTCTATCAAATGGCAGCTCTGCTTGATGCAAGCAATGCCCGTTACGCTTATGAAATGGCAATGGTTTATTATGCTGTGCCAGACGATAAGAATGCTATCGCTTCTTTTGAGTTGGCTTCAAAAAGAGGTTGGATGCAAAATGCCGACTACTTTGAAAATCTTGCACATTGTTATATGAACACCGGCAATTTCAACAAAGCAACTGAATTGCTGCAGGTTTCTCTCGAAAAACGTCCCTATAACGTAGCTGTCACTTATTCACTCGGAGAGTCATACTTCCGTAGTGCTAAATATGACGCGGCTATCGAAACTTGGGACCAGGTTATGCAAATGGACGCTAAAAATGCTCGTGCTCTCTATATGATCGGCATCACTTACCAGAAAATGGGTCAGAAAGACAAAGGTGCTGCAATCTGTGAGAAAGCCATTCAAATGGATCCTTCCCTTGGTGGCTTGAAACAAAAGAAATTTGATCTCGGTATGTAAGGTTTGTTTCCTGTTGATTTCAAAGGGCGGCTTTCGTGCCGCCCTTTCTCTTTTTATATCATTTGCAGAATGTTCAACAACACTATAAAAAGTCAATCATTATTAATCATTCTGCTATTGCAAATAGACCTCTGTCGTTTTTTGTATCCTCTTCTTTAAAATCCAAACCATAATTTTTAATACTTTTGTAGCCTATGCGGGAGAACCCTCCTCTTACAGTAAAAGTTGCAATACTGGATTTATATAATGGTCATGCCAATCAGGGTATGCGTTGTATTCGTCAGATATTAAATGAATTCCGCGACGTAAACGGTATTCATCTAATATTTGAAGAGTTTGATGTACGCAGAAAAGCTTTAGTTCCCGATTTGTCGTTCGATTTATTTATTTCTACCGGAGGACCTGGAAGTCCTTTTGAGGGAGAAGGCACCGAATGGGAGGAAAAATATTTTTCATGGTTAAATGAGGTGCTTGCTTGGAATGCCTCTGCTGAAAATGAAATTAAAAAGCATGTCTTTTTCATCTGTCATTCTTTTCAGATGGCTTGCAGATTTTTTGAAGTTGGAAATGTATGTAAAAGAAAATCTACCGCCTTTGGCGTTTTTCCTGTCTTTCAGATTCCCTCTTCGGATAAAGAACCCGTTTTTAATGGCTTACATGATCCTTTTTTTGTAGTAGACAGTCGTGATTATCAGGTAATACAACCCGATTTTAAAAAACTAAATCAGTTGGGCGGCAAATTACTTTGCATTGAAAAAGACAGGCCCCATGTTCCTCTTGAAAGAGCAATCATGGGTGTTCGCTTCATTGATTACATGGTAGGTACTCAGTTTCATCCGGAAGCTGATGCAATCGGTATGAGTATGTACCTGCAAACAGAAGAAAAGAAAAAGACTGTCATTGAAAATCACGGATTTGACAAGTGGAAAAATATGATTGAACATCTGGAAGATCCTGACAAAATACTCTGGACCTATAGCCGCATTCTTCCAAATTTTCTGCATCAGGGTATTCTGCAGCATACCTCAGTTGTCGTGAGTTCGGAATAATTCTTTATTTTCATTCTGTATGATTTCTTCTGTTCGTGAACGTTATAATGCGCAATTTTCAAAAGAAAAATACCTTTCTTTTCTTAAAGC
>JBKDJT010000030.1:0-5968 GCA_046345435.1 Bacteroidota bacterium | reverse complement strand
GGTTTGGGAGAGATGAATGCAGATCAGCTTTGGGATACAACCATGAACCCCGCTACACGATCATTAAAATTGGTAACTATCGAAAGTGCTGCTGAAGCAGACAGTGTATTTAGTATGCTGATGGGTGATGAAGTAGCACCTCGACGTGAATTTATAGAAAGTCATGCCAAGTATGCGAAGATTGATGTTTAAAATAAAATAAATTACTTTTTAAAAAGCGGCTTTGCCGCTTTTTTCTTTTTACGAATCAAAAGAATATTGAAAAAGTTGTGGATAAGGGATTTCACCCAATCCAAATGAATCATTTACCTTTACCCCATATTATTTTGTATTTATTGTGAACCCATAAAATTTAATCAAATGCAATTAACTGCCTACAACGTTAAGACAAAAGAAAAAAATGTACCTATCCAGGATGCTGTTGTATCCCGTACTGCTAAAGGCGGATACATCGCACAAGGAAACGATGGAAAAGGAAATAAACTGACGGCTCTTCTCAGCGAAGCAAAAGCGCTTGAGGCAATTAAAGCCGGCACTGCAAAGCAGGGTTGGTAATCATCACTTGCACAAAATTTTCTGGGCAACATTATGTAATGCATAAAGTTGCCCTTTTTTTATTTATGAATTTAACTAACTCCTTTTTGAAAAATATATCAGATTAAATTTCAAACTTTTAAGATCAAGAATGGAAAGCTGGTTTCACAAATTCTACCGTTACCTGCTTTGTATGAGGCAACACCTGTTGATGCATCCGCTTCAAAAGATTAAAAAGAGATTGCATAGCTTCTATATCCTGAACAACGAGTAAAAATAATTTGCCTGTTTGCTTTAATGTTGCTTTATTAAGATCTGTTTGCACAAAAGACAGGAGCTTTCTGAAAACATCAGATTCGAAATAAGGAGAGTCGGGATTGCTTACAAAATAACACCTAAGTGTTTTATCTTTTAAAGTCATTTTTTCAAAACCAATTTCGACCGCCATTTTACGGCAACGAACTGTGATAAACAAATCCTCAACAGAAGAAGGAATTTCACCAAAACGATCCGACATCTCCTGATGTAATGCTGAAAGATCATCTTCGTTTTCACAATTATCAAGCCTGGTATAAAGACTAAGCCGTTCCTGGATATTCTCTACATATTCATCCGGTATAAGAATTTCAAGATCCGTATCAATCACACAATCTTTTACATAATCATCTTCTTTTTGAATTTCCTCCTTGAACAACTCTTTAAATTTGGTACGCTTCAATTCCCTGATTGCTTCACTGAGAATTTTCTGGTACATCTCAAAACCAATTTCAGCCATAAAGCCACTTTGTTCGCCTCCAAGTAGATTACCTGCTCCGCGTATATCCAAATCACGCATTGCAATCTGAAAACCGCTACCCAGCTCGCTGTGTTGCTCAAGTGTCTGTAATCTTTTTCTTGAATCATTCGGCAAAGTACTCATTGGCGGAGCAAGCAAATAACAGAAAGCCTTTTTATTGCTTCTTCCAACCCTGCCTCTAAGTTGATGTAAATCGCTTAGCCCAAACTGATGCGCATTGTTCACAATGATCGTATTTACATTTGGAATATCTACGCCACTCTCAACAATATTGGTACAAACCAATACGTCATATTTTTTATCGATAAAGTCAAGAATACATTCTTCCAATTCATGGCCTTCCATCTGACCATGCGCAAACCCTATTTTTAAATCCGGGCAAAGACGCTGTATAATTGCAGCCATCTCTGCCAGACCTGCAACACGGTTATGAATAAAAAATACCTGCCCTCCCCTTTCCGCTTCGTAATAAATCGCATCTCTGATGAAATCCTCTTCAAATACTTTCACCTCTGTTTGTATCGGCTGCCTGTTTGGAGGCGGCGTATTGATGATGCTGAGGTCTCTTGCACCCATTAAACTAAACTGTAAAGTTCTTGGGATAGGCGTAGCCGTTAGCGTAAGAGAATCTACATTTGTTTTTAATGTTTTAATCTTTTCTTTATGACCAACACCAAATTTCTGTTCTTCATCTACAACCAGTAGCCCAAGATCTTTGAATGCAACCTCCTTGCCCAGCAAAGCATGTGTTCCTATGATAATATCTATTTTCCCGTCCTTTAAACGAAGCAATGTTTCCTTTTTTTCTTTTGAACTTTTAAACCGATTAACATAGTCGACCGTAACCGGAAAATCTTTCAACCTGTCTTTAAATGTTTTATAATGCTGAAACGCAAGAATGGTTGTGGGTACCATAACCGCTGCCTGCTTTCCGTCACATACCGATTTAAATGCAGCACGTACCGCAATCTCAGTTTTTCCAAAACCAACATCTCCGCAAACAAGGCGATCCATCGGAGAAGAAGATTCCATGTCTTTCTTTACATCTGCAGTTGCCTTGCTCTGATCAGGTGTGTCTTCATACATAAAAGAGGCCTCCAGTTCATTCTGCAAATAACCATCCGGAGTGAATGAAAAACCTTCCTGTGCCTTTCTTTCTGCATATAATTTAATGAGATCGAATGCGATTTCCTTTACTTTTGTTTTCGTCTTTTCTTTCAGTCTATTCCAAACATCGCTGCCAAGCTTATTTACTTTCGGAACTGTTCCCTCTTTTCCGGTGTATTTAGATATTTTATGAAGAGAGTTGATATTGACATATAGTATATCACTGTCGCGATAGATCAGTCGAACAGCCTCCTGCATCACACCATTCACTTCAATTTTCTGTAACCCGCTATACAAGCCAACTCCATGGTCAATATGCGTGACATAATCACCGGGCTGCAATTCGCGAAGCGCACGAATGGTTAGTGCCTTGCTCTTATTGTATGCCTGCTTGATTTTATATTTATGATAACGCTGAAACAACTGGTGATCGGTATAACAAACTACTTTCAGGTCTTCATCAATAAATCCTTCATGAATGGCTTTGGGTACAGGCACAAAAGGAACCTCAGCTTTTAGATCAGTGAAAATGCTATGAAGCCTCTCGAGTTGCCGAGGGTTATCAGAAAAAATATAAATCTCAAATCCATCTTTTATTTTTCCGGTTAAATCTTTTATCAAAAGCTCAAACTGTCTGTTAAATGCAGGTTGTTGTTTTGTATTAAAAATCAGGTTTGATGTATGTTTCTCATCTCGCTCCTTATTAAGATGCGATTTGTATCCAAACTCAATCAAATGAAATTTATTAAGCTGATCTGATAGAATTTCCGGTTGTATAAAATCATCTGCTGTGATTTCGCCTTTTTCCAGCACCTCTTCTTCCTGTTCAATTTGCTTACGCCCTATTTTCAAAAATTGAGTTAGTTCTTCTTCCATGGTAAGCAGACGTTCTGCAAGAATATCATAATCCTTGATCCATACAACTGTATTTTCCGGCAAGAAATCTAGCAATGCAACTTTTTCACCTGACTCAAACTGCGTTTCCACATTCGGAATGATTTGCACTTGCAACAACCTTCGCTCACTCAACTGTGTTTCCGGATCAAAAATCCGGATACTGTCCACTTCATTTCCGATTAATTCAATACGATAGGGCTTGTCATTACCAAAAGAATAAATATCAAGTATGCCTCCTCTTAATGCAAACTGGCCAGGCTCATAAACAAAATCTGTTCTTCTGAATCCGAGATCTACCAAAAAAGACATGATACCATTTACATCCAGAGTATCATTTGTTTTAATGAGCAAAAGATTGCCCTGCAACTTTGAAGGCAAAACTACTTTTTCGAAAAGCGCATCCGGGTAAGAAACCATCACGCCGGCCCGTTGACCAAGCGGCATAGAGAAGCGGGTAAGGGCTTCTGTGCGGAGCATCACATGCGAAGGATTGAGCAATCTGAAATTACGCGGATGTTTAAAAGAAGAAGGGAAATAGAACAGATTTAAGAAGCCGGAAATATTCTCAAGTGCATTATGAAAATAGGCCGCTTCTTCCTGGTCATTGAGTATAAGAAGATGATTAAAAGAAGATAGTTTCTCATTTTCAATGATCGCTGATGCCACAAAAGGAACTGCACCGCTTTGCAACCTGGAAACCGAAATATGCTGTGGATGGGCAATAGTGAGCTGCTCCCCAATAAGATTAACGCGGGGATCTTTTTGATATTTCACCAGCAACTGATCCAAATTCACAAATGCAAAGATAATGAGGATACAGAATAAGTAAACCCCTTAAAACAAGATGAAATCCTCAACATTTGACAATTTTCTTATTATTCTGGCTAAATTTACATATAAATCATTTTGGCTCAGAAATGAAACATCCGCTCCTAAAAAAACATAACGTTTATTTTAGCACCAACTTCCTGAAATTAATCTTTACATCAGTATGTGCAGTTTTGTTTTCATTTTCTTCTATCGCACAAAAAAAAACAATACAGTTAAAAGCGGGCGACCTGGCAATTGATTTAAAATCTGATAACACAACAATTATTGAGGCATGGGAAAACGGTAAAAGTCGGGAATACAGTTATTTACTTGTTGTTTTCAGGAATAAGCCCACGACATCTGCACTCACTCAATTAAAACTAAACGGAATTGAACTGCTTCATTCAGTAGCAGAAAATGTATATGAAGCAGCGTTTGATACAAAACCCTCTTCGTATATATTTCAACAATACGGCATAGTTGGAATTTCTACTATGCCTGAAAAGTTAAAGATTAGTCCGGTTCTTCAAGAAGAATTAATATTCTCAAGTTCTGAAAAAAGAATATCTGTGAGCATTCTTATGCAGGACAAAGAAAATCCTGAATACATTGCATCGTTACTTGAGAATTATGGTTTTACAGCATTTAGAAAACCTTTTCAGTCAAGTGGAATATTTTATGGAACGATTGAAGCAAAACTGTTAAAGGATCTTGCAGCTATTCCCGCTATCAAATACATCAATCTTACATCTGCCGGACCAGAACCTTTGAACTTCAGAGAAAGAGGTGTTTTTGGCACAACATTGTTAACCAACGCCCAATCAGGAAGAAACTTAAGCGGTTCAGGTATCGTTGTTGGTATTGGCGATAATGCTGATCCCTCCTCTCATATTGATCTTCAAAAAAACCTAATTAACAGAAGCCCTGCACCTATTGGCGGTTCTTCTCATGGCACGCATGTTGCCGGCATAGTAGGTGGAGATGGTTTAATTGAAGAAAGATGGACCGGCTCTGCTGCTGGATCAACAATAGTGAACGATTATTTTGATTATATCATTGCGAAAACAGATACATATATTGATGATTACGGAATGACGGTAACAAACAATTCTTATTACAATGGTCTTGTTGGGTGTGTAGGGGATGGCGACTATAATGAGCTCAGCGTAATCACCGATCAACAAATCATAAACAATCCCAATCTTCAGCACATTTTTGCGGCGGGTAATGATGGTGGTTTTTCCTGCTCACCTTATCCAAATTCCTATGGCACTATCAAGAGTGGTTATCAAGTTTCAAAAAATGTACTAACAGTTGGAAACTGCGATATACAAACAGGATTAAGGGTTGATCCTTCATCTAGTCGTGGTCCTGTGAAAGATGGAAGAATAAAACCAGAGATCGTTGCATCCGGCACAGCAGTCGTTGGAACAAATATCAACAATGGATACAGAGAAGGATGGGGCACCAGCTATGCAGCACCCTTTGTTACCGGCATTTGGGCTCTGCTATCTGAAAGGCACAAACAACTCTTCGGTCAAAATCCTAAATCAGGTTTATTGAAATCAATTTTGTGTAATACATCAACCGATAAAGGAGCTCCCGGACCGGATTATGAAAATGGATTTGGATGGATTCATCCACAACGCGCACTTAAAACACTGGAAGAAAACCGATTTATAAGCGGAAATATATCACAAGGACAAACGAATCAACATTCAATTACAATACCTGCAGGAGCTAAACAAGCGAAGGTCATGATTTATTGGAATGATCCGGCAGGTCTTCCCTATGCTAAAAAGGTATTACAACATGATCTTGATC
>JBKDJT010000029.1:0-5564 GCA_046345435.1 Bacteroidota bacterium | reverse complement strand
CTACAACCATTCTTCCAATTTGCAAACCCCATGGGTTGTTGCCCAGCCAGGCAAACTGATTACGGATTTCAATATTCGGAGAAAGAAGAATGATACCGTAAACATCAGGATATACAGAAGCAAGGTGAAGTGCATGGCTGCCACCTGTGGATGTCCCCATTAATATCACTTTATCTCCCAATTGTTTTCCAATTGCATATGCTTCTTTTACACTGTTCCAGTAGCTGTTTGCTGTGAGATTGATGAGTTTGTCGACGGTGTCTTTCCCATGTTCAGATAAACGCGCCAAATAAAGATTACATCCGAATTTTTTTGCTATTTCTTTATGTACAGGTGCCCCTTCTTCATGAGAAGCAGAAAACCCGTGTAAATAAACAATTGCATAGTCTGTTTTTGTTTTTGAAGAATCATTCGCCCATATGATTCTGGCTTCATTGCCAGGGCGAAGTTTTAACAACGACTCAGTGCTCGCAATATATTTTGTAAGAGCAGATGCATCAGATGGTACTACCGGCAGTTCATTGGTAAAAGAAGCAGCTTCAGGTTTAGGGCCGGCTAAGTACATGATAATCATAAAAACAGGTACAGATATGGCAAGAATTCTTTTTCGGCTCATGATTGATAATTAATGCATTCAATTTAAAGATAAACAGACGATTTATTAGCTGTTTTTTGATCAAAGGAGGGCAGTTTTCGATGTTTCTACAATGAATTCATCATTAAATTCTCTCTTCTCCTTGCCACCCCGCAGAAAACAAGTACCTTTGCGCGCCTTTAAAGAGGTATTCATTTCTCATAAAGAAGAGGGAAAATTATTATGAACATCAGAAATATCGCCATCATCGCCCACGTTGACCATGGTAAAACAACCTTGGTAGACAAAATTCTTCATGCCACAAAAGTGTTTCGTGAGAACCAGGATGCGGGAGAACTGATCATGGACAGCAACGATCTTGAAAAAGAAAGAGGGATTACTATTTTCTCCAAAAACGCTGCTGTTACATACAACGGAATTAAAATTAATGTGATTGATACGCCGGGCCACGCCGATTTCGGTGGAGAGGTAGAACGTGTACTGAAAATGGCTGATGGTGTTATTCTTTTGGTGGATGCTTTTGAAGGCCCAATGCCGCAAACTCGTTTTGTTCTTCAGAAAGCATTGCATCTGAATCTGAAGCCAATTGTAGTCATCAACAAAGTTGATAAACCCAACTGTCGCCCGGATGAAGTACATGATGCCGTGTTTGAATTGTTTTTCAACCTGGATGCAACAGAAGAACAACTAGATTTCCCAACCTATTATGGTAGTGGTAAGAACGGCTGGTTTAATGATAGTCTGACGCCAATCGACAATATTTTCCCTTTGCTTGATGGTATTTTGAAATACGTTCCTTCTCCAAGAGTGAGTGAGGGCAATCTGCAAATGCAGATTACTTCTCTTGATTATTCCTCTTTCCTCGGAAGAATTGCGATCGGTAAAGTGGCTCGCGGTTCTGTCCGTGAAAACCAGCAGATCACACTGGTACAAACAGATGGCACTCACAAGAAATGTAAAGTGCGTGAGCTTTATGTGTTTGAAGGGATGGGCAAGAAAAAAGTAACTGAAGTACAAGCAGGTGATTTGTGTGCGGTAGTAGGGTTGGAAGATTTCAATATCGGAGATACCATTGCGGATGCGGAAAATCCGGAAGCATTGCCGGTGATCAGTGTGGATGAACCCACAATGAACATGCTCTTCAGCATTAACAATTCTCCTTTTTTTGGGAAAGACGGAAAATTTGTAACGAGCAGGCATTTGCGCGATCGCCTTATGAAGGAAACAGAAAAAAATCTGGCCTTACGTGTGGAAGACAGTCCTGGAGGAGAAAGCTTTATCGTTTATGGCCGTGGCATTCTTCACCTTGGTGTATTGATTGAAACGATGCGCAGAGAAGGCTATGAGTTGACAGTCGGTCAACCTCAGGTTATTACGAAACAAGTTGATGGAAAGAAATACGAGCCTTACGAAACATTGGTTGTGGATGTACCACAGGAGTTTGCAAGTAAGGTGATTGACTTGGTGACGCGTCGTAAAGGTGAAATGCTGGTGATGGAAACCAAGGGAGAGATGCAGCATCTTGAATTTGAAATTCCTTCACGCGGTTTGATTGGTTTGCGTACGCAGATGCTCACTGCAACAACTGGAGAAGCAGTGATGGCACATCGTTTCAGCGAATACAAGCCCTGGAAAGGTTCCATTCCCGGAAGAAATAACGGAGTCCTCCTTGCGAAGCAGGGTGGAACAACAACCGGTTATTCAATTGATAAACTGCAGGACAGAGGAAGCTTCTTTGTTGATCCCGGAGAGGAAGTCTATGCCGGACAGGTCATTGCTGAACACATTAAGCCGGGAGATTTGGTTGTAAATATTATAGAAGCAAAAAAACTCACTAACATGCGTGCCAGCGGTAGTGACGCGGCAACGAATATCGCTCCTAAAATATTAATGACACTGGAAGAGTGTATGGAATACATTGAGTTCGATGAGTGTATTGAAGTGACGCCTAATTTTATCCGCATGCGCAAGGTACTTCTCAACGAAGAAGACCGCAAGCGTGCTGCTAAACAGATGAGTGCGCAGGAGGCGTAAGTTGGTTGTTAGTTGTTAGATATTAGTTGTTAGTTGAACACAACCAACAACTAATAACCAACAACCAATAACTTCATTATTTTCCGATCGTCTTCAACAAAGCTTCAACAGCAGCTTTCAGCTGCTGATCAATCCCGTTGCTTACTTGTTCGTATTCATTGCTCACAAGAATATCCGGCTCCGTTTGCGCATTCTCAAGATAGTTTCCATTCAGATCCTTACAACCTACTGAGGGTACACCCCAGCGAACATCGCCGCTGGTAAGCATTTCCCAACCTCCAAACGTGCAGGTGCCGGGTACAGGCATGCCTACAAGCTGACCAACACGTGATTGTTTTATCATATATGCATAACAATGGCCATCACTGTAATTGGCTTCATTGGCAAGAGAAATGCTTGGCTTGGTCCACCTGAAATTAGGTTCATAACCATTAAGTCGGTTATCGGTGCCATAGTCGAGAAACTTTTTACCGGATAGAAACATTTCCAGATCAGCCACGAGGTCGCCACCACCATTGTTACGTGTATCGACAACCAATCCTTTCTTATCAAAATGTTTTCCAAGTGTTTCTTCGAATGTTGTACGGAAAGAGCCATCATCCATGCCGGGGATATGAACATATCCCAACTGTCCATTGCTTAGTGAATCAACTTCAGCTGCATTTCTGTTAACCCAGCGCTTATACAACAATGATCTCTCTTCTCTTAACGTAACAGGCTTTACGATAATTTCACGAGTGACATTATTCTCACGTATTGTGAGCAATACTTTTTTCCCGGCTTTTCTATTTAGGTATTTTGCGTAATCGGTATTTGTAAAAATAGTATCACCGTCAATAGCAAGAATCACCGTTCCGGCTTTAATGCGTGTTGCTTCTTTGTCGAGCGGACCACCTTTCAACACCTCTTCTACTCTCAACCCCGCACCACCGTAATCAGCATTGTAAAATGCGCCAAGTGATGCAGTGATGTCTGCATTCGCATTGCCGGCTGCGTAATAACTGCCGGAGTGGCTCACATTCAATTCTCCGAGTAACTCGTTCAGTAATTCACTGAATTCATATTTGTTGCCAAGATGAGGCAGGAATTTTTTATAATGTTCACTCAGATTTTTCCAGTCTGCTCCATGATAACCGGCAGTGTAAAATGACTGAGCTGTTTTTCTGCATACATGTTCGTAATCAATTTGCATTTCTTTATGCAGATCATAAGTCATTTCTCCTGAAACTGAAATATCCTCTGAACTTCCTGCATCAGGATCGAATTTTAAAAATCCTTCTGCTGTATTGATGAAAATAGATGCTTGATCTTTATCCCAAGACATGATACCATACTTGGTATTCAGTTTTTCTACCATCCTTGTTTCTTTGGTACGTAGGTTAGTTGTCCAAAGATTTAAATCTTTTTCAAAACTTGTGAGATAATAAATTTTTTCTCCGTCTTTACTTACAAGCGCATCGCCAAGTGCTGAAGAATGAATGGTCAGTTTTGTCTTTCGAATTCGAAGGCCATCCCATTCAATGACCAATGTGTCGGCAGATTCTGTCTTGGTTTTTTTCTTTTTGTTTTTTGTTGCTTTTTCTTCTTCTTCTTCCTTCTTCTCTTTGTTTTTTTCGTCCAGTATTTTTTTCAATTTCGCTTCCTCTTCAGTAAGGTTGAAATCATCCCATG
Source organism: Bacteroidota bacterium (assembly GCA_046345435.1). Classification (GTDB taxonomy): domain Bacteria; phylum Bacteroidota; class Bacteroidia; order Chitinophagales; family Chitinophagaceae; genus Lacibacter. The sequence continues at coordinate 1,264 of JBKDJT010000029.1, read as the reverse complement.
ATTTTTGATTGAGAAATAAAGCATATACATCAAACTGTCCGCCTCCGGTCATTGATGCAGATCTCAATCCGTCTCTGTTACTGAACCAGATGATTGCGTTTCCATCTAATATCCATTTTGGGTTTACGTCATAGAAACCACTCATAGTGAGGTTTTCAATTTTCTTGCCATCGGCACTTACTAGTCCGATTTCGCTGGGATTACTACCCGGCATACTGTATTGAAAAAGAATCCATTTATTGTCGGGACTCCAGCTGAAATTCTGGTCATTATCTCCAAAGCTGAATAATTGATTTTCATTCAGCAATACACGTTTTGTTTTTGATTTCAGATTGTACACACAGAGTTTGTTTCTGTCTTCAATGTATGCGATCTCCTTGCCGTCGGGGGAATACAACGGTTGGGTATTACTGTTGCTGTTATTCAGCAAATTTGTTTCTTTTAGTAGCGTTGATGCGTGAAAATAATGTTCACCTTCGCGGGCCATTATTGTTTCATAGATATCCCAGCGACCATTGCGCTCGCTGCAATAAATAAGTGAGTTGCCATCGGGAGAAAAAGAAACAGCAGTTTCTGTTTCAGGTGTTTTCGTGATTTGCTTTACTGATCCGCCTTCGATACCGGCGACAAATACATTTCCTTTGTAGAGGAAAGCGAATTCTTTTCCATTGGGAGAAACCACCATACCCGTGCCTTGTGAGACATAGTCGATTTCCTGAGTAGTAAATCGTGCATCAGCAGGAAGTGTGATGTTGACTTTTACAGCTGCACTTCCAGGTTGAAGGGTGTAGAGTGAGCCGTCGTAACTAAAACAAAGCATCCCGTTATTACTTGAGCTCAAAAAACGAACGGGATGTGTTTTAAATGTTGTCAGCTGAGTAGAAATACCTCCCTGTAATTTTTTTGAATGGATGTTGAAGCTGCCGCTTTCTTCACTCAGATAATAAATACCGCTTTCATCAGACGTATAAACAGCATTGCGGTCTTCTCCTTTGAAATCGGTAAGTTTCGTATTTTTTTTTTGTTTGTGTATTGTAGATAAGGATATCTCTTGCTGCGGATGATGTATGGTGTTTTCTCCATGCGTTTTCCTGGCATTTCACATCTTCATAGATCCATGTTTTACCATCCTTACTAAGACGAACATTTTCTGCAGGAGTTGTCAGCAATTGATTAATACGACCACCGGCGACAGCTACCTGATAGAGTTCTGTTAAATATCCTGCGGGGTATTGCCTGTTTGTTACTGCATCCATTCTTGCGG
>JBKDJT010000028.1:0-2535 GCA_046345435.1 Bacteroidota bacterium | reverse complement strand
CACATTGCTCAATAAGCCAGCCCGCTGCAAGCTTAAAGCTGCCGTCAGCATTTGGATAAGCAACTATTTCAGGAAATTCTTTTTTAAGATTTTCAAATTGCGAAGAAGAAACACTTGGATTTTTGAAAAAAGATCCTGCATTACCTATTACTGTCGGATCCGGCAGTTTTGAACGTCTTATACGCATCACCGCCTCCGAAACTGCCTTTATGCTTAAGGAAACTATACCCATTTTTTCAAGCTCCTGCTGTATCGCCCCATATTCAATTCTGAATTTGGGTGTTTTTGAAAGCCGAAAAGTAACATATAATATTACAAACTGATCTTTTAAAGCACGCTTGAATACACTTTCACGATAACCAAACATGCAATCAGCATTAGAAAAAGAAACCATCTTCCTTGCGTGAAAGTCCCATGCTTCTACCTTTTCAATTACTTCTTTCACTTCAACTCCGTACGCTCCGATATTTTGCATGGGTGATGCCCCCACACAACCGGGTATAAGACTTAAGTTTTCTACTCCTGACCATCCGTTTTCAACGCAATGCAATACAAATGAATGCCAATTCACTCCGGCACCCACACGAAGTGTAACAAATTGTTCATCTTCTCTCACCTTTTCTATGCCTTGAATGACATTGTGCAGAACAATGCCATCAATGTCGCCACTAAATAGAATATTGCTTCCCCCTCCCAGTATTATACGATGCTTTGCTTCAAGCAATTGTTTTGCCTCAAATAATTCAGCAAGCTCTTCTACCGAATTAAACGCAGAAAAATATCGTGAAGTCACATCAATACCGAAAGTATTGAATGATTCAAGCGATATATTTTCAAGAATATTCATTTCGAGTATAGTATAGTTAGCAATTTCCTGTTATTAGTTAGTAGTTAACTGTTAGGAGTTACGCAACTGCTAACTGCCAACAGTTAACCTACTTCAACCCCTCAATCACCTGCTTAAATTCATCTGCTTTTAAAGAAGCGCCGCCTACAAGACCCCCATCCACATCAGACTGACCAAACAATTCATTTGCATTGGCCCCTTTCACACTTCCTCCGTACAGAATGGATATTTGATCTGCGATATCTTTCCCATATTTCTCTGCTATTGAAGCTCTAAGATGTGCATGCATTTCCTGAGCCTGCTCCGCACTTGCAGTTTTGCCTGTTCCGATTGCCCAGATAGGTTCGTATGCAATCACTACTTTTAAAATGTCTTCAGCAGACAAATGATATAAACTTTCTTCCAGCTGTTTTGCTACATAATCATTTTGCGTACCGGCCTCTCGAATAGGCAATGCTTCTCCGCAACAAAAAATAGGAGTAATACCGCAAGCGAGTGCAGCGTCTACTTTCTCTGCAAGAAACTGATTCGATTCAGCAAAATATTCCCTACGCTCTGAGTGTCCTAAAATAACATAGGGCACACCCATTGACTGCAACATCGCCGGAGATATTTCACCGGTGTATGCGCCGCTCATTTTTGAATAACAGTTTTGTGCTGCAATGCTGAATTGATTTGTACCTGCAGTTTTATTCAATGCAAGCGACAAATAAGGAGAAGGCACTCCTAATACCACCAGCTGATTTTCTTTTAATGAAATACCTGCTTGTAAAAGATTGTCGAGAAGCGATTCTGCTTCCTGTAAAGAAAGATTCATTTTCCAGTTTGCTGCAGCTATTTGTTTCCTGTTCATTTTTTTTATTTTATAGTTTACTAAGAAGCCGCAAAAGTACTCTTCTTTCTTTTTCAGTCATTACTTTTTGTTTCATTCGCCTCCACCCTTCTGCCACTTGAATAAATTTCTCAGATTGATAACGTTCATTTGTTTCTGTATTCCAGGTAAAATCGGGAATATATTTTGGAGTAAGTCCGCTGCAAATAACCTGACTTCCGATGCCTACAACCGTACCAGTATTAAAAGATGTATTGATGGCGCATCTTGCATAATCGCCCATTAGCACACCGCATTTCATTCCAGCACCTACCCAATCATTACTACCCGGGTTCCATACACGTACATCACCGGTCGTATTCTTCAGATTTGAGCATGAACTTCCTGCTCCGAAATTGCACCAGCTTCCTATCAATGCATCACCAAGGTAACCTCCATGTGCTTTGTTGGAATAATCCATCATGATTGTGTTTTTTATTTCGCCACCTGCCACACAAAACTTTCCGATGGTAGTGCCTCCGTAAATCTGCGCTCCCATCTTAACTACAGATCCTTCTAGAATAGCAAGTGGTCCTCTCAATTGTGAGCCGCCCATGATCAAAACATTTTTCCCAATATAAACAGGACCATCATCGGTATTGATATAACAAGGTTCCAATTTAGCACTCTCTTCAATAATCAATGGATGTGCTCCCTGCTTTATGACTCCCTCCGGCAATTCTTTCAAAACATTTTCTTGTAAAATATCCGTTTTCAGTTGCGCTGCATTCAGCTGAACAAGCTCATGCGGATACTTAAAGCATACAATATTTTCTGTGTAAGAAATTTTATCTGTAAATTTTAAATCATGCTGCTC
>JBKDJT010000027.1:0-4554 GCA_046345435.1 Bacteroidota bacterium | reverse complement strand
TATATGAACAGGTTAGAGATAATTGCTACGACAAAAAGATTTCTTTCTGAAGAATTCGAAGTAAACCAAGACATGATACTACCTGAAAATAATCTTAAAGAAACCCTGGACCTCGACAGCTTAGACTATGTTGACCTCGTTGTTGTTATTGAAGACAATTTAGGATTTAAGCCTACTTCAGAAGATTTTAAATCAGTTAAAACCTTCGACGATTTCTATGATCTCGTTCAAAAGAAATTAGAAAACACCTGATGAACGTTGAAAGAAAATGGGACGGCAAGACTAAAGGGTCGCTTTGGGGGTATAGATTTTTTGTTTACTGTATTCGTTTTTTTGGTATTTACTTTAGCTATTTTTTCTGTATTTGGGTATCCTTATATTTTTTTCTGGTTGTAAGAACAAAAAGAAATGCGCTCATCCGATTCTACAAACACGGATTGGGATATGGCAATATAAAAGCCTCTCTAATTACAATTAAAGCCTTTTATAGATTTGGGCAGATTTTAATTGACCGTACTGCGTTAAAAACTGAACGAAAAAGAATGTTTTCTCACTCTTTTGAAAACGAAGCAGCTCTTGTTAAAATATTTGAAGGAGGCAAGGGCGGTTTTTTATTTTCAGGGCATGTAGGAAACTGGGAAAATGCCGGTTCTCTTATCGGCGAACGGATTACTTCTAAGATTAATATTTTCATGTTAGACGCTGAAGTAGAGAGTGTAAAACGGTTTCTTGATAAGAATACAGAAACGGCTAAGTTTAATTTAATCCCCCTAAAAGAAGACATGTCTCATCTTGTATCGATTCACAAGGCCCTGCAAAGAAAAGAACTGGTTGCATTACATGCTGACAGAAAGCTGGAAGGACATAAAACCATCAGACTGCCTTTTCTGAACGGAGTTGCAAGCTTTCCGGCAGGACCCTTTATTATGGCACACAAATTCAAAGTTCCCGTTACCTTTGTATTTGCTGTAAAAGACAAGCCAACCCACTACAACCTGAGTGCAACAGAGCCAATACAGGATTTTGTATCACCGGAAGAAATTGCAAAAAGATATGTTCAACGTCTAGAAGAAGTTGTAAAAGGGTCGCCGGAACAATGGTTTAATTTTTTTGATTTTTATGCTGATTAGTAAAGATTACATAACTAACTATATCCCTCAGAGAGATCCTTTTATAATGATTGATGCATTATTGTCTGCAAATGAGGAGTGCTTTTCTAGTTCTTTTGAAATAAAACAGGACAACCTCTTTTTATTTAATGGAAAACTTTCGGATGTAGCTCTTGTAGAAAATATTGCACAGACATGTGCTGCCGGTTTTGGGTATTTGGGAAGCCAAAACAACACAACAGAAGCTCGTCTGGGCTTTATAGGGGCTGTAAGTCGGCTTCAGGTTTTCGAAGAAGCCTTTGCAAAAGACCGTATTGAAACCACCATCAATATTCTAAACAGATTTGAAAACATTTACCTTATTGAGGGAATAACAACAAGAAATGGAACGGCTCTGTTAAAATGTCAAATGAAAATTGTGCAGGCATGAAAATATTAAAAGCCACATTGGATATAACAGTTCGTTTCAGCGAAACGGACCCCATGGGTGTAGTTTGGCATGGAAATTATTTGAAATATTTTGAAGATGCCCGGGAAAAAATTGCTGAGGATTTTGGCATGTCTCACTACGAGATTTTTGATCGCGGCTATTTCACGCCAATAGTAAAAACAGAACTCAACTATAAGTCTTCTATTTTCTTTGGAGAAAAAGCTCGTGTTATTGTGATGCTTGAGCGACACGATGCTGCAAAAATTGTTTTTAAATATGAAATAATCAATTTGACTAAAGGAAAGTTGGCTACCACAGGTATGACGACCCAGATTTTTATGCATGTCAAAGACAGAACACTGGAATTAATTAAGCCGAGCTTTTATCTTGAGTGGGAAGAACAACAAAACTGGATCGAGGAGTGAATAATTTGTTTTTGAAATATGGCACCATTGTAACTTCATTTGGAGTAGGAAATGAAGATCATTTTGAAGCTTTAAAATCAAATAGATCCTGTATTCGTAAGTGTATGAATTCTGGATTTAATGGTGAAGATTTCTTTATGGCCAAAATTGAAACACTCCGGGAAAATCGATACGATCATTTATTAAGTGTTGCCTGCCTGGATTTAATTAAAAAAGTTTCTTCCGGTTTGCTTTCTTCTCCGCGCACTCTGTTTATTGTCAGTTCAACAAAAGGAAATATAGATGCCGACCCGAGAAGCGCTTTCGGTTCTACAAAAAATATTTTACGCGAACTGCTGGGGATTTTTCACCCTCCCGTAATTGTTTCTAATGCCTGCGCCTCCGGAGTTATTGCTATTAACCTGGCCGCCGATTACCTAAATTCAGGAAAATATGATGATGTGATTGTAATGGGAATTGATAGCCTTTCTGATTTTGTTTTGTTTGGATTTCAAAGTCTTTTTGCTCTTAGTGATGAAGCAACCAGGCCGTTTGATTCTAAAAGAAAAGGCATATCATTGGGAGAAGCTTGTGGTGTGGTAATCCTTTCTTCTCAAAAAGGCGAAGAATTCTCGGTTCAATATTGTGGCGGAGCTTCGTCAAACGATGCCAATCACATATCCGGTCCGTCCAGAACGGGAGAAGGCCTTGTTCGGGCCGTACAAAAAGCAATGATGCGTGCAGGAATTAATTCAGATGATATAGACTACATCTCTGCTCATGGCACAGGAACGATTTATAACGACGATATGGAAAGTATTGCATTTTCCCGACTGGGGCTAACCAAAAAACCTGTAAATAGTTTGAAGTCATATTTTGGTCATACCCTGGGTGCCGCGGGCGTTATTGAAATAATAATTTCTATGCTTTGCATAGAAAAAAACATGCTGTTTAAGAGTTTGGGCTTTTCAGAGTCCGGGACCTCAGAAAAAATAAATGTAATCAGTAAAAACGAAGAGAAAGAAATAAACCTTGTCCTGAAAACTGCTTCAGGATTTGGAGGCACCAATGCTGCTTTAGTATTAAAGAAGATAAGATGAGAATTGTTGCACATAGCTATATACACCCAAAAGGAGCTTTTCTCAACGGCCAAAAGCTGATAGATTCTTCTTTAGATAAAGACTATCTGAAAACCATATATACAACGCTTGGTCTTGATTATCCAAAATTCTATAAAATGGATACGTTGTCAAAGATGTCTTTATTAGGAACATTTTTACTAAACGACTACCTCCCGGATTATAAAGATTGTGAAGATAATTTACAGGTTATTTTTGCCAACTCTTCCTCAAGTCAGGTAACTGATCTAAAATATATAGACAGTTATCTCAGCGCAGGAAGCCCAAGCCCGTCTTTATTTGTATATACATTGCCAAACATCGTGACCGGAGAGTTATCTATTCGTTATAAATGGTTTGGTGAATCCATCTTTTTTATTGAAGAAGAGTTTCGTTCTGATTTTTTTCTTGAACAGGCTGAATACGCTATTAGCAGGGGTAACTCGTATTGTTTATGTGGTTGGGTGGAGTCAAATGTAAGTGGCGTAGAGGAATGTTTTTTATTTATTATAGGAGATGAAAGAAAAAGCAACATATCTGATAATTTAATCAACATTTTAAAATCGTACAGAAATGAATGAACTGAAAGAAAAACTAAAGAGCCAAATTATTGAGCAGTTAAACCTGGAACATTTAAAACCGGGCGACATCAAGGATGATGCACCCTTGTTTGGCGATGAAGGATTAGGTTTAGATTCTATAGATGCTCTTGAATTTATCGTTTTGCTGGATACCCATTACGGAATAACGATTTCCGACCCGGGAGAAGCAAGAGCTGTTTTCCACTCGGTAGATACCCTCTTTGATTATATTTATAAAAACAGATAAGGAAAAGATGATCTATGTGACAGGATATGGTGCGATTTCTGCAATCGGGAAAAATGTAGAGGAAATCTATGCCTCTTTGGTTTCTGAAAAAACAGGTATTCAAAAAGGAAGCAGGAATCATACTAGCCGGTTTAAAGTTGGAGAGGTTCTTTTAGATAACAGTGAATTAAGATCCTGTTTTGGCTTAAATACTGACGGCTCACGAACAAGCTTATTGGGGATGGTGGCGGCTAAAGAGGCCTTTTCAACACATGTAAGATTAAAAGATGTACGCACGGGGTTTATTTCTGGAACATCCGTCGGCGGTATGGATATTAGTGAAGTTGAATATAAAAACTTCCTTGATGGTAAAGAACATCGAATATTGTCTTATGCTCATCATCCAAGTGGAACAACATCAGAAGAAATTGCAAAAGAACTAGGAGGTTTTGATTTTGTGAATACAATATCTACGGCGTGTTCTTCTGCCGCAAACGCAATAATGATGGGGGCACGAATGATTGAAGCCGGATTTCTGGATCGTGCTATAGTTGGAGGAACAGATAGTTTAACACAATTTACCATTTCAGGCTTTCGGTCATTGATGATATTTGATGATGAGTGGTGTAAACCCTTTGACGAAAACCGAAAAGGATTAAATCTTGGAGAAGGAGCAGGATATATTG
>JBKDJT010000026.1:0-5290 GCA_046345435.1 Bacteroidota bacterium | reverse complement strand
CAATACAGTATACTCCCTCCGAGCTTAGTCAGGATATGACCTGCTATGTTCGTTTTCGTCCAACTGAGACAAATAAAGGATATGGAGGAACAGTATCATTCGGCGCAGTGGGAGTGCAGGTGCAGAGACCTGATTTATCAGGGTCTTCTTTACCTGAAAATTTAACTTTGGATGTTGTCAATTGGAACCTGGAATGGTTTGGGGGAAGCCTTGGGCCTTCAGATGATGAGCGCCAACAGTTCTATGCAGGAAAAGTGATGGATAGCTTGAATGCTGATATTTACATCTTGCAGGAAATAGTCGATACTTCGCGATTAGGTATGCTTACCCGTTCTCTGAAAAATGGCCCATATAGCTACGCAGTTTCCCTTTACGCATCAAATAGCAATAATCAACTTAATGGTAACTGGTCTTCCGGACAAAAACTTGCTTACATCTTCAGAACCAATTTGTTTTCTGCTGTAAATACCAGAGGTTTTACACAATTCAGCAATCGCTCGGACAACTATTATAACTGGGCAAATGGCAGGTTCCCATTTTTGCTGGAGAGCAATGTAACAATTGACGGGATTACAAAAAAAATCACCTTCCTTTCAGTTCATGGTAAGGCAGAGTTGGGAGACTTCGATGATTACCTGAGAAGAAAAGGTGCATCAGATCTGATGTACGATTCTTTAAATGTAGTTTATCCAACAAATCATGTGTTGATTGCGGGAGATTATAATGATGATCTTGATCAGACCATTTCTTCAAGATTCCCCGGCTCGCCAACCCCTTATATTGCTTTTATGAACGACCAGCTTCGTTACAACCCTTTGTCTTTTTGGAATACGATCCGTGGTGATAATTCTTATATAGGGTACCCCAACATGGTAGACCATAGCGTCGCTTCAAACGAAATGCAGGCAGATTATGTGCCTTTTTCTTGCATTGTAAGGAAAGATGTTGAAGACCTTGTGCCTTTCTACAGTCAGGATCTATCAGACCACTATCCAATTCAATCCCGTTTTTATTTCCGTCAGTCTTCAATAAATCAGGTAACTCCTGTTAGCCAACTTGTAAGATCTGATATCCCTTTCAGAATGATCTATGTGAACCGAAAACCATCCTCTCTTGTTTTTGAAAGAGGCATTCCGGGACAATTTACCGTTGAAAGTCGAAATAATGCAGGTCAGCTAATTTGGACACTACAAAGAACAGGTGTTTCTGCAGGCACAGTACTATCATTGCCATCGTTTTCTGCAGAGAAAGGGGTACATCATGTCATTCTACGTTCAAAAGAAGGGGTATTCGTTTTACAGGTTCTCAATATTGAATAAATTTAAGAGTTATTGGTGCTGATTTGAATCATGTCAATAATAGAGCCTCAAAAAGTTTGAATTTTAAGTGCCGTTCTATATTTTTGCCCAAATCTATAAGATTTAAAAACTTAAACTACAATTATGCCTAACAACAAGTACCTCTTTTTACTTGGGTTATTCATCTTCATGTCATTGGGCATTTATGCTCAGAGCTACGACTGGAAGGATGAAACCTTGATTCCCAAAGCAGGTAAATCACAGCACAGTGAATTTCTTCAGAACCAGTATCCTTTTCCCGCAAAGCCAAGAAATCAGTGGGAAATTGGTCTGAGTGCCGGAAATGTTTTCATAAGTGGAGATGTTAGTACCCGTATGCCAAACTGGGCATGGGGTGCACATGTTCGTAAGGCAATGGGTTATATATTTTCTGCCCGTTTATCATACTCGGGTGGTGTTGCAACCGGCTTGAACTGGAGCCCCTCTTTTAACTATGGAAGAAATCCTGCATGGTCTTCTAAATATAATGCTCCTGTTAATATGCAATGGCCATTTGGACCTTTACCGGGCATGCAGCCTGGGGCATTATACCAGTTATCAAGCGTAAATAACGCAGTACCTTTTGACGGAGGTAAAGCAGATGCGGTGTATATGAATTACAGAACATCTATTCACCAAGTAGCTCTACAAGGGATCGTAACTTTGAATAATATTCGTTTTCATAAAGCAAAAACAGGTTTTGTGCTTTATGCTATCGGTGGTATAGGAGGGATGGTATATGAAACAAACGTAAACGCTCTTGATGGTAACAATGGTACTTACGCCGGTTTATTTAATCAGGTTAATAGTACTTATACAGGAGGCCGGTACAAGGATCGTAATAAAATCCGTCGTGATCTTAGAGCGGGAATGGATAAAACATATGAGACTCCTGCAGATGGACACCAGTTGCGTCGTCCGAAGTTATTTGATATGACTTTCAAGCCTACTGTTCAGGCGGGCTTTGGTGTAGCATTTAAGTTAAACAAACGCTTCAGCCTAGGTATCGAAGAAGTACTCACATGGACCAACGACGACCTTCTCGATGGTCAGCGCTGGCAGGAAAGTCCTTATGGCGATGCTGTGATGACACGTGATTTTGATGCATGGCACTATACAAGTATTAACCTGAATTATAATCTGGGTGCTAAATCTGTAGCTCCTCTTTGGTGGTTGAATCCGCTCGACTTTTCTTATAACGAGTTGAATGCTCCTCGTCACATGAAAATGCCAAAACCTGTATTGGACGATGCTGATGGCGACGGCGTTACAGATCAGTTTGATTTGGAACCTAATACACCAGCAGGAACTCCTGTTGATACTCATGGCGTAAGCCGTGATACTGATGGTGATGGCGTACCTGATTCAAAAGATAAAGAACTTGTTACACCTACACAATGTCAGCCTGTTGATGCTGATGGTGTTGGTAAGTGTCCGGACCCCGAGTGCTGTAAGAATGTAGGTTCAGGTGGCGGTGCTTCAGGTTGTTCACTTGTAGACTTGCCTTCTATCAACTTTGGCGGCGGCTCCGCATCTCTCAATGCTGATGCCAAGAAACTGCTGGAGTCTGTTGCAGCTTCTCTACGTGCTAATCCTGGTTGTAATCTAGTTATATGCTGAAGTGCTGCAAAAAGTAAGTCCGGACAGGCAATTGGTCAAAAGCGTGTAGATGCTGTTGTAGCTTACCTTACTCAAACACTGGGTATCGTTAATACAAGGGTAGCTGCGCAGTACGATTGCAGCGAAGGAGATCCTTCAGTTGTTGAACTTCGTGCAGAACAAAAATAAAATATAAGTAACCAAAACTTACTGCTTAAAGGCCCCGTTGACGGGGCCTTTTTATTATTGCATCTAAATGAAGTAAAATTTGTACTTTTGTCGGCTCTTATGAAGGGAATCCGCTTTTTGTTGTTAGGCACGATCTTTTTGATAGCATTTTGCGGATGCAGCCGTAACAATCTTTCCAAAATTCTCAAGAGCGGAGATGCGGAATACAGGTTGAGGATGGCTGAAAAGTTCTTTGCATCACAGAAATACGCCAAAGCCCAGCTTATTTATGAAGATCTTTTTCCATTGCTGAAAAATGATCCTCGCTTTGAAGATCTTTATTATAAGTATGCTTATTGTATGTACTATCAGCGAGATTTTATGAACGCTGAAAATCTCTTTAAAGGGTTTTTAGAGGTCTTCCCGAAAAGTCAGCGTGCGGCGGAAATTGATTTTATGCGGGCCTATTGTTTTTACAGGCAATCACCCCGGGTAGAACTCGATCAGGTACCTACACAAAAAGCAGTTGGATTTTTACAGGCCCATCTAAATAATTATCCCGAGTCGCCTAAGTCTGAAGAAGCGTTGAAGCTTATTGATTTATGTTATCAGAAGCTTGAGAAAAAAGAATGGAACAGTGCTTCACTGTACTATAACCTGGGTTCGTTCAGGGCTGCGGCAATTGCTTTTACAAATCTGCTCAACCACTATCCGCAGTCGGCCAATGCGGATCAGTATAAGCTGATGATTATAAAATCCTATTTTGAATATGCCCAGATGAGCGTAGATGCAAAGAAGGAAGAAAGATTTCAAAAGGTCATAGAAGAATATTATGATTTTGTAGACCGTTTTCCGGAAAGTAATTTGCTAAAAGAAGCTGAAAAATATTTAAAAAACTCTCAAAAAAACTTAAATACAATCAAAAATGAGTCGTCTAATCAGAAAAGTTAGTGCCAATACCAGCAATGTGGTAGAAACTAAAAATCTCAATGATCTTAAAAACAAGACAGGAAATTTGTATGAATCAATTTCTGTTATCTCCAGACGCGCAAATCAGATAAATGTAGCTCTGAAAGAAGAGTTGCACAATAAACTCGAAGAATTTGCAAGTCATACAGACAGCCTGGAAGAAATTCACGAAAACAAAGAGCAGATTGAGATTTCACGCGCGTATGAGCGTATGCCGAATCCTGCAATCCTTGCTACGCAGGAGTTCATGGAAGATAAAATTTATCACAGAAAAGATGAAGGTGATTTGTTTGCCTGATCATCAAAGATATCGGCGGTCATTTGACCGCCTTTTTTTTCTTTATTAATTTGTAATAGGTTGAGACTTGTTTACAATGCAAACTGAATAAACATCGATCAACTCTGTATCAACGGATGATGAAAGACAAAAAAATTTTATTAGGCATTACAGGAAGCATTGCTGCTTATAAGTCTATCCTGCTTTTACGTTTGCTGAGAAAAGCAGGAGCAAGGGTAAAAGTTGTGATGACTCCTGCGGCGAAGGATTTTGTTTCTCCGCTTGTGCTGTCTACCTTGTCGGGAAGTAGAGTAGTTATCGAACTTGCAGAAGGTGATAGCTGGGAAAACCATGTTGCTTTGGGGAGATGGGCCGATTTACTCGTTATTGCACCGCTTAGTTGTAATACAATGGCAGCAATGGCTACCGGACATTGCAACAACCTTTTACTTGCAACCTATTTGTCGGCAACCTGCCCTGTAATGATTGCACCTGCAATGGATACTGATATGTGGCATCATCCTGCAACCAAAACCAATCTTGAAATATTAAAAAAAAGAGGGTATCTTATTTGTGAAGTAGGTTCCGGAGAATTGGCTAGCGGGCTTATAGGTGAAGGAAGGATGGCTGAGCCAGAGCAGATTTTTGATCAGATAGATTTTTATTTTAATCAGTCAGCCGCCTTAAAAAATAAAAAAGTGCTTATCACTGCCGGACCGACTTACGAGCAGATCGATCCTGTGCGTTTTATCGGAAACCATTCTTCAGGTAAAATGGGTATTGAAATTGCAGCAGCATTGGCCGACCGAGGCGCAGATGTACATCTAGTACTCGGCCCGTCATCTGTTGTACCTCCGCCAAACATCAAAAAAATAATTCCTGTACAAACTGCTGCTGAGATGTATGAAGCATGTGTCAATGGCTTTGAAGAAGCTGATAT
>JBKDJT010000025.1:0-3818 GCA_046345435.1 Bacteroidota bacterium | reverse complement strand
CGATGTTGGTGATGCCTATGCAATAAGCAACAGCGCTTCCTGCAGCAGAACCGCGACCGGGCCCTACAAACACACCGAGGTCGCGACCGGCTTTGATGAAATCACTCACTATAAGAAAGTATCCTGCAAAGCCCATTGTTTTGACGGTGAACAGTTCGAAGTCGAGCCGCTCTCTTATTTCCTCTGTTATTTCACTGTATCTTTTTGCGGCTCCCTCATAGGTAAGATGTTTGAGGTATTCCCACTGATTCAGATTATTATCTTCATGAATCTGAAATGCTTTGGGCAATGGGAATGCCGGCAGAAGGATATCTTTCTTAAGGTTAAGCACATCTACTTTACCGGCTATTTCATTGGTGTTGTCAATTGCTTCCGGTAAATCCTGAAAGAGATCTTTCATTTGTGCAGTCGACTTAAAAAAGAACTGATCATTAGGAAATGCAAATCGCTTATTCTTCACGTTGATATCATCATCACTGAATTCACGTAGTGCAGGAGTAGCAAGCTTTTCTCCTGTATTAATACAAAGTAAAATATCATGTGCGTTGAAATCGGATTGATCCACATAATGAGAATCGTTACTGGCTATAATTTTTACATTGTACTTACGGGCAAACTTCACAAGAATTGCATTGACTTTATTTTGCTCTTCCATGTTGTGTCGCTGCAATTCAACATAGTAGTCATCCTGAAAAATATTCAGCCACCATTTGAATTCTTCTTCAGCTTCTTCTTCTCCTTTAGTTAGAATTGTTTGTGGCACCCAGGCGCCTAAACAACAGGTGGTGGCAATTAATCCTTCGTGGTATTTGTGAATCAATTCTTTATCAATACGCGGGTATTTGCTGTACATCCCTTCTGTAAAACCAAGTGAAGTCAGCTTCACAAGATTTTTGTAGCCGGTTTCATTTTTGGCCAGCATCACCTGGTGGTATCGCTTGTCTTTCTCTTCCTTGCTGAATGTTTTGCGGTGACGGTTTTCTGCCACGTAAAATTCACAACCAACAATTGGCTTTACTTTCAGCGAGCCATCTTCATTTTTATGTTTCTGCGCCTGTGCCACAAACTGGAATACGCCGAACATATTGCCATGATCGGTGATGGCAATAGCAGGCATATTATCATCGACAGCTTTTTTATATAATGCATCGATATTTGCTGCTCCGTCGAGCAACGAATACTGCGTATGAACATGAAGGTGTGAAAAACGACTCATATTATTTATCTCCGGAAAAAATCAAATTTCGGAAGTTGTTTGAGATTTCTGGAATAATTTGTTCAGAGGTTTAGAGTTTAGTTGTTTAGAAGTTGAGGCGATTAGGCGAGATCTTATTCCTTTACCTTTGTACACTTTCAGAATATATGTTCACTAAACGAATCATCCCTTGTCTGGATATCAAAGACGGCCGTACGGTAAAGGGAACAAATTTTGTGGATTTAAGGGATGCAGGAGATCCGGTTGAATTGGGGGCCTTGTATGCAAGATCAGGTGCGGACGAATTGGTATTTCTGGATATTACAGCGACAGTAGAGAAAAGAAAAACGCTCAGCGAACTGGTAAAACGCATTGCCGGTGTGGTGAATATTCCTTTTACAGTAGGAGGAGGAGTCCGTACGGCAGATGATATGCACTGGTTGCTGCAGTCGGGCGCCGATAAAGTTAGTGTCAATACGGCTGCTTTTCAGCGGCCGGAATTAATTACAGAGATAGCGCTTGCCGCCGGTAGTCAGTGTTGCGTACTTGCAATAGATACACGGAAAGAAGCAGACGGAGATTGGTATGTATATCTCAATGGAGGAAGAACAGCTACAGGTAAGCGTTGTGAAGAATGGGCCCGGGAGGGAGTAGATAAGGGTGCAGGTGAAATCTTACTTACCAGCATGAACAATGACGGAACCAAAGCAGGTTTTGCATTGGATATTACTTCCCGCCTATCTTCATCGTTACCCGTACCGGTGATTGCCAGTGGTGGTGCCGGTACGATGCAGCATTTTTCGGAAGTATTTACAGAGGGAAAAGCAGATGCAGCCCTTGCTGCCAGTGTTTTTCATTTTTCAGAAATTGAGATACAGGCGTTAAAAGCCTACCTGAAAGAGCAGAATATCCCTGTGAGGTTGTAGTTTTGCCAACATCCACTTATCAAACAGATTATTTTGAATCCCGATTTTAATAAATCATCCGAAGGACTAATTCCTGCAATCATACAAGATCACCATACCGGTAAGGTACTGATGCTTGGGTTTATGAATGAAGAAGCATTCAAGCTTACACAGGAATCAGGTCGTGTAACATTTTACAGCCGGTCCAAAAAAAGATTGTGGACAAAAGGAGAAGAGAGCGGCCATTTTTTAAATGTAAAACAAGTTGCCCTTGACTGTGATCAGGATACCTTGCTGATAAAAGCAGAGCCGGTTGGCCCAACCTGTCATACCGGTGCTGATACTTGCTGGGATGAACCCAATCATACTTCAGATTTCCTGTTTTACCTGCAGGATATTATCGATCTCAGAAGAAAAGGAAATGATGAAAAGAGTTATGTGAAAAGTCTTTTTGACAAAGGGGTCAATAAAATTGCACAGAAAGTAGGAGAGGAAGCAGTAGAGCTTGTGATTGAATCAAAAGACAATAACAAGGATTTATTTTTGAATGAGGCAGCTGATTTATTGTTTCACTATCTGGTCTTGCTGCGTGCAAAAGATATTAGTTTGAATGAAGTATATGAGATTCTTAAACAAAGACATTCCCGTTAAATGAAAAAGCTATCATTATTTATTGCCGGTCTTTTTTTTCTGACTTCTTTTGTGCAAGCACAATTGAAATTTACAATCAAAGGGAAAATTACCGGCCTACCCGATAACACGGAGGTGACATTGCATGCAGATAATATTCAAAGCGAATCAATTGCAAAGGCACAATCAAAAAATGGATCATTTACGCTGAAAGGATCCATCAAAGAGCCCTCAATTTATATGCTCACTTATTCGGGATCTTCCCAGGCGCTTGCTTTGTTTCTTGAAGGCGAACAATATAAGGTAGATGCTAATTATGGGGAGTTTTTCACTGCTAAAGTACAGGGCGGTAAAATTCAGAGCCAGTACAAGTTATTTCAGCAGCAGTTTGATCCTTTGTTTCTTAAATTAGATCAAATAAGCAGACAAATCAATGACCCGGTGTATACAGCACAGAAAGATTCATTATATGCACTATTACGCTCTGTTGTTACGCAGATTGATCAAAAAACAGATCAATATGTTGAGCTTGAAAAAAACTCATTTGTTTCTCCATTATTACTTCTTTTTGTTTATAACTTTTTTCAGCAGCCGGAACCACTGGAGAGTCGTTATAGAAAATTAACCGAACCGGTACAAAAAAGTTATTACGGAAGAATAGTAGGGAAGATGATAGAAGATTTAAGGATAGGGTCTGTTGGTTCTCAAGCCATCGATTTTCAGCAAGCGGACACTAGCGGTACAATGGTTTCTCTTTCTTCATTCAGAGGAAAATATGTATTAGTTGATTTCTGGGCAAGCTGGTGCGGACCATGCCGAATGGAAAATCCGAATGTAGTTCAGGCATATGAAAAATTTAAAGACCGCAATTTTACCGTCCTGGGAATTTCACTTGACAGGTCGAAAGAGGCATGGATGCAGGCAATCAAAGACGACAAGTTGAACTGGACACAGTTAAGTGATTTGAAATTTTGGAGCAATGATGTTGCAAGGATGTATAAGATTAGTTCTATCCCTCAAAACCTTTTAATAGATCCAAATGGCAAAATCGTTGCGAAAAATTTAAGGGGTGAAGACCTTTCTAGAAC
>JBKDJT010000024.1:0-2885 GCA_046345435.1 Bacteroidota bacterium | reverse complement strand
TGGGCAACAGTGGGAAGTTGTGCTCAAATTGGTAAAGGAGTACACCTTAGTGGCGGTGTTGGCATCGGTGGTGTTTTGGAACCGCTGCAGGCAAGTCCGGTTATCATCGAAGATGGTTGTTTTATTGGAAGTCGTTGCATCGTAGTGGAAGGTGTAATTGTGGAAAAAGAAGCCGTGCTTGGTGCAAATGTGGTACTCACACAGTCAACAAAAATCATAGATGTAAGCGGACCTGAGCCAATTGAAATGAAAGGGCGTGTTCCTGAGAGAAGCGTGGTGATACCGGGTACTTACAACAAGAAATTCCCGGCAGGTGAATACGGAGTAGGATGTGCACTCATTATTGGGAAGAGAAAACCCAGCACCGATCTGAAAACAAGTCTAAATGAAGCCTTACGTGATTTCAACGTAAGCGTATAAAAACTGCAAAAAAAATATCGGTTAGTAGCTTTTATCACTATTAACCGATATTTTATTATATAAAAAACTACTCTTTGGAAGTATTGATTAAGCTTCCTCGGAACTATCCTTCTCTTTTTTCTTTTTCACTGATTTTGGAGAGATGATCATCAGCATTCTCTTTCCTTCCAGTTTAGGCAAGCCTTCAACTTGTCCGAGTTCCTGAAGGCGCTCTGCAAATTTTAATAGCACCAACTCTCCTCTTTCTTTAAACTGAATTGCCCTTCCTTTAAACTGAACATAGGCTTTCACCTTATTACCATCTTTCAGAAAATTCTCTGCATGCTTGGCTTTGAAATCGAAATCATGGTCGTCTGTATTGGGTGTAAAACGAATTTCTTTCAATTCGGCCGACTTACTCTTGGCCTTCATCTCTTTTTCCTTACGTTTCTTTTCGTAGAGAAATTTGTTGTAATCAGTGGCCTTGCATACCGGCGGAACCGCCTGGGGAGAAATTTCAACAAGGTCGAGTCCGAGCTGCTGAGCGATCTGAAGTGCTTTCTGTGTAGGATAAACCCCTACTGTTACATTGTCGCCTACTAACCTTACTTCAGGTACTCTGATAAGATGATTGATGCGATGCTCGGGCTCTTTGCGCGGTATAAATCTGCCACGCGGAGGTCTGTTTGGAAATGCCATAGTAAAGAAGCTTTCTCCCTGATAGAAAGCAATGATTCTATTGAATGGTTATAAAATTTCTTTTCTCAGGAGGAAAAGAAACTGCTTATTGTTCAGAACGACGTTCCTTTTTTTCAACAACGATTGAATCAACAAACTGATCGGTCGGCACCATGCCCATGTCACCTTTTCCTTGTCTGCGCACAGAAACATTACCTTCCTGCATTTCCTTCTCTCCAACTACCAGCATGTAAGGAACTTTCTGCAATTCCGTATCTCTGATTTTTTTTCCGATTTTCTCGTTTCGGTCGTCTATCTCAGCACGAATATCTGCATTTTTCAGCTTCTGCAAGACATTTTCCGCATATTCCTGGTATTTGTCGCTGATAGGTAAAACTTTCGCTTGTAATGGCGCCAACCAAAGAGGGAACTTTCCTGCATAGTGCTCAAGCAAAAACCCGATAAAACGCTCATGTGTACCCAATGGTGCTCTATGTATAATCAAGGGTGTATCAGGTGCGTTGTCCTGACCGGTAAATTCCAGTTTAAATCTTCTTCCCTGTGCAAAGTCTACCTGGTTTGTTGCAAGCGTAAACTCTCTGCCAATTGCACTCCATATCTGCACATCAATTTTAGGACCGTAAAATGCTGCTTCATCCGGCACTTCCACAAAAGGAGTTCCTGTACGAATGAGTACATCTCTCACCATTGCCTCTGTTTCTTTCCATAATTCAGGCTCATCTACATATTTCTGACCCAGCTTGGATGGCTCATGTAAACTTAGGCGCATCACATATTTGTCAATGCCGAAAATGCCGAAATATTTGAGATACATTTCATTCACAGCCTTGAACTCCTGGTAAAACTGCTCTTTTGTACAGTAGATGTGCGCATCATTCATGTGCAAACAACGAACACGCATCAAACCAAACAATTCACCACTTTGTTCATAACGATAACAGGTTCCGTATTCGGCAAGGCGTAGCGGAAGGTCCTTGTAACTTCTTGGTTCAGCAGCAAAAATTTTGTGGTGATGCGGACAGTTCATTGCTCGCAGATAATACTTCTGCCCTTCCAGCTCCATAGACGGAAACATGCTTTCCTTGTAGTAAGGAAGATGACCGCTGGTAAGATACATACTCTCTTTCGCAAGATGTGGTGTTACGACCCGTTTGTATCCTGCTGCTTGCTCTGTTTCTTTTGCAAGTTTTTCCAATTCTTCAATGATAATAGTTCCATTTGGTAACCACAAAGGAAGCCCGGGCCCAACATCATCATCCATTGTATAAATACCTAATTCCTTACCCAGCTTTCTGTGATCTCTTTTCTTTGCTTCTTCCAGCATCGCAAGGTACTCATCGAGTTCTTTTTGAGATGGGAAAGTGACTCCGTAAACACGGGTAAGCTGCTTGTTCTTTTCATCTCCTTTCCAGTAGGCACCGGCAATAGACATCAGTTTAATTGCTTTCACCACACCGGTTGAAGGAATATGCGGCCCTCTGCACAAATCAGTGAAGGCTCCTTGTGTGTAGAAAGTGATGTTTCCATCCTCCAGGTTACTCAGCAGGTCAAGTTTGTATTCATCTCCTTTCTCAGTGAAGTATGCTACAGCTTCCTCCTTGGAAATGCTTTTGCGTATGTAAGAATTGTTTTGTTTTGCCAGTTCATTCATCTTCTTCTCAAGTACCGACAAATCCTCCTCCGAAATTTTCCTGTCGCCCAGATCCATATCATAATAAAAACCTTTTTCAACAGCCGGACCAACCCAGAATTTAACTCCGGGGAAAACAGACTCAACTGCTTCCGCC
>JBKDJT010000023.1:0-2527 GCA_046345435.1 Bacteroidota bacterium | reverse complement strand
TGGGTTGATATGAAGTTCAGAGATGATATTTCATTGGAGCGATTGAAAGAGTATCCTGGTGTTACCGTACAGGCCAGTTATTATCCGCATTCTATTGGTTACTATGCATTGGAAACAGATGGTTCCTTTGCGAATGTGAATACCGGCGCTGATCCTAATGGTAGCTGGAATTTTGAGATCATCGAAAACACAACAACCGAAGTCAGTTTTGAAAAAGTAGAACTGGTTTTTGGTCCTGCCATTGCTGTCAGAGACGTAACTAGCTGCAGCAGCAATAATTTTTGCTCCGGCGCTTCGTGTATTTACAATGGAGTTTTCAGAGGAAATAATAATGGCTATCCGGGTGCTGATCCGCAATATCCAGGTAACACAGTGAATGGTTGTTCATGGAATGGTCAGAATAACAACTCTGCCTGGTTTTCTTTTATACCAACTGCCACAACTGCACGCATCACCATTAGTGGGATGTTGAATTCTGCAACACCTACATCAGGAGATATGCAACCCATCGTTGTTAAAGCAAATGGGAATTGCGGTATTCCAACAATTGTTCCTACAGGAGGCTGTCCGAAAGACCAGACACGCAATAATCGTTCCTATTCAAGCGATGTGGCAATTAACCCTTCTCCAAATACAGGTGGTGTTTCTACAAACAGCATTTACTCGAACGGTATTTCAAATAACTGTGAATTTAATTTAAGTGGGTTGACAGTTGGTGAAACTTACTATTTATATGTTGATGGAAACGGTGGCGCTTCTTCTTTCTTTTTCGTAGAAGTGGAAAGCGGTGTGACAACTCCTTGCGATTTCTGTTGTACACCTATCACACTTGCCGGTCCTTCATCTGTTTGTTCCGGTGCTTCTCCAGTTAATTTCACTATTACGGGTGGAACAGGTACAGGAACATGGACAGTAACACCTGCTACAGCCGGTACAATCAGTTCAACAGGTGTATTCACGCCTGCTTCAGGAATTACTTCAGATATACTTGCTCAGGTTAATTATACAGAAGGTGATTGCAGCAGAACTGCAGATATCATTGTTACAAAATGTACGACTTTCGGAATTTTTGCTACTGCTCCGTATTTAACTACTTGCCAGTCGAACAGTTTCTTTAATACAACAGGTACCGGCGCTGATCTGATTGATCAAACCGAAAGAAAGGATTTCAATGATACGATTCTTGGAACATTTGTTCAAAATTCAGGTCGCCTTAAACTAAGAGGGGCAGAGGTGAAGACATTCAAAAATCTAACACTTGCGAATGTATGTGGTGCCAAATTCTTTTACCGCGTTGTTCCTAACGGCGGTACACCCGGCACTTTCTCCAGTATAGACTTGGCTTTCTTTAATGATTGTAATACGGCTATAAGTCAGTTTCCCTCCGGTGGACCTTGTGTAGCAGGTCAACAAAAATGGCAAACTGTTCGTAGTGATGCACAGAACCCTGTTGATCTGACTGCATTTGCTCCGGGCAATTATACCTTACAGGTTTATTATGAAGTAACCGGTGATGAAAACTCTACTTCTGCATGTGATGATAAAATCACATTGGATAATGCAGGTCGTTATTATAATGCTTCTTTCACTATTCAGGCAACACCAACTTTATCGAGTACAAATCCTACTACTTGTAATGGTACAGAAGGTACGATCACAATTGGAGGTTTGGCACCAAGTACTGTGTATAGCGTAACATATACAGATGATGGTACTGCAGTTGGTCCGAATGATCTTACTTCTGATGCTTCCGGAAATATTGTTATTTCAGGTTTGAATCCCGGAACTTATGCATCATTCTCTCATTCAGTAAATGGTTGCACAATTCCCGTAGCTGGTAGCATCACACTGGTGAATCCAGTATTCAACCCTACATTCCCATTTGGTAATACATTGTCATTCTGCGGATCAGCTACCGTGCCAACTTTACCCACAACATCCAATAATGGCATCAACGGTACCTGGAATCCTGCTGCCATCAATAATACAGCTAACGGCACTTATACGTTTACACCAACTGCAGGACAGTGCGCAACAACTTTTGTATTAAATGTATCTGTTACAGGCTTAACACTTCAGACAAATAAAACTGATAACACAGTTTGTAATGCAACAGGTGGAACAGGATGCGTTGCAACTGGCACAACTGTAATGTTGAATGAGGTACGTCATTGGCCAACTACTCCTCAGGGACTGATTGGTGCAGGAACCGAATATATTGAGCTGTACAATCCTACATGTAGTCCCATTGATATTTCCTGTTTCATGATAGGAACGAGATCGGCTCCGAACTCAAATCCAGGCAGCGGGCTAGCATCTGGAGGAAGTATCATTCTGCCATCCGGAACAATCCTTGGTCCAAAGGCCCATTTTGTTATAGGAACCTCAGCTTCGTCTTCAAACCCTGCTTCCGTTGATTTCAAAACGGATCAAAATACGACGTTCTATTGCACAAATGCAAACTTTGTGATGCCAAACGGAGATGGCTGGGTTGCTCTTTATGATAAAACAGGTACAGTTGTAGATG
>JBKDJT010000022.1:0-2630 GCA_046345435.1 Bacteroidota bacterium | reverse complement strand
CTCACAATCTTCTTCACACATCCTTTGCCTGTTAGTGGTAATGTACATGCCGGCAACAACTTACTCTCTCCTTTTGGATTGGTATGCATCATTGCCACAATAATATTTCTTGCACTGGCAACAAGATCCATTGCACCGCCCATTCCCTTCACCATCTTACCTGGAATTTTCCAGTTAGCAATATCTCCACGCTCACTCACTTCCATTGCACCTAAAACAGTTAAGTCTACTTTACCTGCACGAATCATTCCAAAGCTCATCGCACTATCGAAAAAAGCAGAACCCGGAACAGTAGTGATCGTTTGCTTTCCGGCATTAATCAAATACGGATCTTCTTCTCCTTGATAAGGAAAAGGGCCCATGCCTAACAAACCATTCTCACTCTGTAAAACTACATGCATACCGGCAGGAATATAATTCGCTACCAATGTTGGAATTCCTATACCAAGGTTTACATAATATCCATTCTTCAATTCCTTTGCAATGCGTTGTGCAATTTGTTCTTTGCTAAGTGCCATATATCATTGATGTTGAAATGATAAATTGAATAAAGACTATCCACGCTTGCGAACCGTACGTTGTTCAATACGCTTCTGATAATCTTTCCCTTTAAAAATGCGATGTACATAAATACCGGGTGTATGAATCTGGTTGGGATCAAGCTCACCTGCTTCCACCAATTCTTCAACTTCAGCAATGGTAATCTTCCCTGCCATCGCCATCAACGGATTAAAATTGCGTGCTGTATCCTTAAAAATAAGATTGCCCTGTGTATCACCTTTCCATGCTTTTACAATGGCGAAGTCGGCATCAAAAGCATATTCCAATAAATATTCTTTGCCATTAAATGTTCTTGATTCTTTTCCATCTGCCACTTCGGTTCCCACCCCGGCAGGTGTATAAACAGCCGGCATTCCATAACCGGTCGCCATACAACGTGTTGCCAGTGTTCCTTGCGGAATCAATTCTACTTCCAGCTCTCCGCTAAGCAATTGACGTTCAAATTCGGCGTTCTCGCCCACATAAGAAGAAATCATTTTCTTCACCTGTTTTCTCTGCAACATCAAACCAATTCCAAAATCATCCACCCCGGCATTATTGGAAATACAAGTGAGATTTTTTATTCCTTTTTCAACCAATGCATCGATACAATTTTCGGGAATACCACATCGACCAAAACCTCCTAGCATGAGGATGGCGCCATCCTGTATATCCTTAACAGCCTCTTTGGCGCCGGCTACAACTTTATTCATCTGGCAATCGTTTTGCCTGCAAGATAAGGGCAAATAAAAAATCAATCCGCTTCCTTTTGCATTTTCCAGCACCAGCGCAATAATTTTCCTTCAAAATCAAATGGTGTTGTTTGTCTTGTGATGTCTTTTATTAAGTCTGTTTCAATCGCTGCTTCATTCAGGTCAAATTTGCGTGCATTTGTGCTGAAATAAAGAATACCTCCCGGACGTAATAATCGTAGTGCATCATTGATTAACTCCGGATGATCGCGCTGAATATCGAGAATGTCTTTCATCTTCTTGCTGTTGCTGAATGTTGGAGGATCCATTACAACCAGATCAAAAGTACCTGGCTTAGTTTCACGTAAATACTGCTTCACATCTTCTACGATAAAATGATACCTCTTATTATCATTCAGTTTATTAAGTTGAAAATTCTTTTTTGCCCAATCAATATAAGTATTGGATAAATCAACGGTTGTTACCGAAGCCGCCTCCCCCGCTGCAGCATATACACTGAAAGAGCCGGTATAAGCAAACAGATTCAACACATCTTTCTTTTCAGATTCTGCTTTTACCATTTGCCTGGTTAACCGGTGATCAAGAAACAAACCGGTATCGAGATAATCGGAAAGGTTCACCAGAAAAGACAAACCTGATTCCTTCACTTCAAAAAACACTTTTTCTTCAGCAGTCTTTTCATACTGAGACAAACGATCTGATTTTCGACGGCGTTCTTTGGTAAAAATATTTGCTTCATCTATCTGCAATACATCAGCAAGCACATTTATCGTTCCATCCAGCCATTCTAGATGCTCCTCCTCCGTCATACCATGCTTTGCACGATACTCGCTCACACATAACCTCCCCTCATAATAATCTACCGATATAGGAAACTCAGGCAAATCACGGTCATACAAACGATAGCATGAAACACCCATACCTTTCGCTTGCTTACTACGGTGACGATATACTTTCGTCAACCGGTTGGAGAACATTTGTAATTTATCTTTTAAAGTCATAATACAAATACTGTTAGTAGTTGTTAGTTGTTGGTTATTAGTATAATTCTAGTAAAACTAACAACCCCTCAAACTGCCATCAAACTACACCCCCTCAATTCACTCTGATCCATCCTCCCGAGTACTCGAAAACTGCCATCTTCATATACTTCTCCAATATCGTCTGTTGCAATAAAACAACAGCTGTGAATATTTGCAAGATCAATAATATTCAAAGCACCTCTTCCGGTTGTTTTTACTTGAAAAGGATCATCTTCATCCCTAACCAAAACTCTCATCCAAGGAGGGCAAGAAAAAATTCCGTCTTTTAAAGCGTAAGCCTGACTAAGCAGTTCCGTCATGCCATATTCCGAATAAATATGTTCCAAACCAAAGC
>JBKDJT010000021.1:0-5003 GCA_046345435.1 Bacteroidota bacterium | reverse complement strand
TAAAGAAATTTCTATTCCTATATCTGGCGATTGGGCGCAAACCGGAGGATTGGCGCTTAAAGGAGGAAGTTACAATAAATTTAAAGACTATTTATCAAGCAGCGAGGGTGAGATAATTTGTGTTATTAAAGATAAATACTCCAGTGTTTATAACTATAGGATTGATGCCACTGCTTTTGGAACACAATTAGAAGGTATTAAGTAATTTTTTTTAAGTTTTATTATTTGTTATAAAGCACGTTCAAAAGCTTAATTTGTTTTTAATATACTAAAAAGCAAAAGGGATAAAATGCTCTTTGGCTTTTTAGTTTTAGATTATTTACTATTGCTTATATATCCATATTTTATTCTAGCTTAAATTTTCCAACCAAAGGGAGAAAACATCCCAGTATTTTATTAAAATCATCGCTACTTCCTAAAACATCTTGCTAATCAATTATTTATCAGGTCTTTATTCATTTCTGATTGGCGCTGTGTAAGTACCTTTTAGCACCAAATACATAATAGATTTTGAATAATAGGATGAAGGCGATCTCCTGATTATTGTGATTTAGACAAGCTAAAATATATCCCAAAAGCAAGAAATAAAAAATTGTCAGATTTTATAAATTATATATCTTCATTTAATAACCAGTCAATAACAAACAACATATGAAATGCCCATAACGGTGGGCCGATACCAACCGAAATGAATATTAGGGCATAACATATGGCAATTAAAACTATCAAATAATATACATATGAAAAATTTAATTAAACTTCCCCTTGTTGCTCTTTTTACTCTTTTATTATTTTCTTGTTCAAAAGATAGCACATCTCCTGCTCTAATTGGAACTGGCTCGTATACGTTTTCAGGAACTACATATCAGAGTTTTTGTATTGGTGTATCTGCAACTTTATGTAACAGCGGATTGGATGTTACCTTGTCTCATCAGGATAATGATCCAAAAGGCGCTGTTGCAATTTATAATATGCCGTCAGCGTCTTCCGGTACGTTTTCAATAGTAGATGGTGAAAAGGAGCTGGATATTTCTTTAAACCCGAGTTTAAAATCATGTAAGTTGTTTGTAATTCTTTCTGATTTAGTTATGAGTGATGGTTATGTTTCAAAATCCGGCACTCTTACCAAAACCGGACCTAAAAGTTTTACCTTTACCTGCTCTGCAATTGATCTAACAACAAATCAAACTAAAGTCATTACAGGAAAAGGAACGTATATCACTCCTTAAATTCTGGAAACAGATAGCGATATCATCATTTTTTATTTCAATCAATATCATCAAACTCCACGGTGATCTTTTGAAGTATATGTTTATGCGATCAAACTAGTTATCTGGTTTATTTTTCATCAAACCACCCCTTTTGTCTTTAGATATCATTGATTTAATTCTTGATACTACGAGCAGCCCCCTTCTTTTTTCTTAACCGAGTAAAACAGGGCGAATTTTCAAGCATCGTTCAAGCTGTTAGAGTATTCCGGATATTGAATTTTCCCATTTCCTGCCCCAGAATCACAAACTTACCGCACACCAATACGACTATCCCAAGCCAATTCTGGATTACAAACATCTCTTTTCTTTTTCCGCTATAATGACCATAACTTGTTTTATCTAAACATAAGTAGGAATTAATTATCTACTATCTTATTATTTGTTAGTTTTATTCGCAACAACCAAACCAATGCAGAAGAGCCGCATTTTATTTTTTATATAAATGCATATATGATTACCACAAAACATCAGAAATTATTCATCGATAAAGTTAATTCGTCTTTGATTAATCAGCTACAAACCAAAGACTATCCGGATATATACCTATGCTATCTGATAGATCATCTCAGCTATTTTTTAAAAATTTATACTTGTGTTCTGAATAAAAGCTTGAAGCTTGCACAGCTGGAAATGTCTGAAGCCAGCGTGGTCGACTTAGGTTCAGGAAATGGCATACTCGGTTTATTTGCTAAATACTGCGGATTTAAAGAGGTTTATTTAAATGATATTGATAAAGATTTCATTAAAGCTTCCAAGGACCTGGCCAACCAACTTTCTGTTTTCCCAACAGATTATATTGAAGGAGAGGCCTCGAGCATTTATAACTACTTTAAAGATAAAAAAGCGCCTGATATTTTCGTAGGAACAGACATGATTGAGCATGTATATGATCTTAATATATTTTTTGATAAGTTATTTGCCTGTCGTGGCATTAAAGCATTCGTATTTACAACTGCCTGTAATCCTTTAAACATCTGGAAAGTAAGACTATTAAGAAAAATTCAATATAATGATGAGTATAAAGGAGGCACTCCGGACGAATACCTGTTATATGGATCTAAAGCTATGATCCCGTTTGTGGATATGAGAAAAGACATCATCTCGAAGGCTTATCCAATTTCCGAGCCAGCACTTACTCAACTGGCAGTATTAACTCGGGGGCTTCACAAAGAGGATGTTGAAAAAGTCGCATCAGAATATAGTCAAACCGGCAAACTTCCTGATCCGCCTGCAGATAAATACAATACCTGTAATCCTTTAACAGGAAGCTGGTCAGAAAGAGTTTTACCATTTAGCACCTACAAACAAATCCTTCTGAAATATAATTTTAATCTTTTTGTTGAGGCAGGATATTATGATGACTCCAAAAAGGGGTTTAAAAAGTTTATCCTTAAAATCGCCAATATCCTTATCTCTGTTTTTGGGATAAGAATAGCGCCATTTGTGTTTCTGTCTGCAAAAAAAATTAATTAAAGCACTTGGGTTTTTACTTTTTTAAACAAGAGTCGGGGATTACTCCCCGACACCAAGTTTAACTAAACAATCAACATGACAAAAACAGTTTAGCTGCCCGTCTCTCCTAAAACCAAAGGATGATTCGGAGTGAATGGTACAACGTCCGGTTCTGGTATAAAGCCTGTATGATCTAACCCTTTTTCGATCTGACGAGTTTCTTTTTCAAGCTCTGCAGGACTAATCCCTTTGCCCATACGGTCCTGTGGCGGATTAAGCTTAATAGATTTTTCAATCGTTTCAACAAACTCGCTGAACTCAACCGGCAACGAAGTGCCGCAATCATTTGCCAATGACAAAGCTTCTCTGTTCATAAAATTATCAACCTGTATTCTGCGTTTCAGTTGATAAACCATTCTCGCAATGATTCTGCAAATGTTTTCACGACTTTCCGGGCTCAGCTGCTCAGCAAATTCATACTCTTCAATCTTCTTGAGACGAAGCATCACAACTTCGATCACCTCTGCAGGCAAAACAAAAACACTATGCGAACTAAATGAATATTGTAGTGCATTTTCCGGAAGCGCTTCCAGAGTGTTCGAAGGAATAATAAAAAAGATATCAGAGCTTACATTATTCTGCTTTGCATACTTTTTTGCATCCTCCGCTTCTCGTTTTAGATAGTTTGCAAAATTACCTAGATCTTCTCCTGCCGGACTTTTCGCATCGAAAACGATATACTCACTACAGATCTTAATTGTATTATCGGGGCGCCCTGAAAGAGACGGGTTATCGACATACTCAATACAATGCTTCTTACAAACCTGGCGGATCCTGTTTTTTACTTCATCTTCATGGGTTTTCCAGGTTGTACGCTGCAGATTAAACCGAGCCACGATTTCCTGCTCCCGAACCAATTGTATATTTCTCTTTTCCTCATTGAAATCATTTCTCATCTCCTGTAACGATTGCATTGCTGTTTTGTGCTCGTTTTCCCGCCTTTCGTTTTTGCCACGTTCTTCTGATAGTTTGATTTCAGCCTCTTTCAGCTGATTACGTAAATCAGCAGCCTGTTGAATGATGATTGCTTGGTCGCGCTGCAACTCATTAACCCTGTTTTCTGTAGCCTCAAGAATTATGGCCGATTGATTCAGCTCCCGCTCGAGTTTTTCAATTCTGAAACGTTGACCTTCTGCGTTTTCCACTACCAACTGAATCTCCAGTAAGCTATCTATTGCCCAACGCTTAATACTTCTCCATCCAAATAATACTTTCCAGAAGCCGAAGGAGTTAAACTGCTGGATGATTTGTTTTACTGTAAACATAATTGTTGTTTTATTTTATTAATAAATGATTACTGATTATAGCATATGAATCGTTGGCTGATTTATTTTAAACCCGATGCCTGAATTTGACTTTTTAAAAATGGAAGAGAAGTGCTGCTCTAAGGCAATTACTATATCTTCTTGTAATTGCTTCTTTTTAATGATTGATTGCATGGAGTATATTTTATGGAAACTTTCAAGTTCTGCGCCTGTAAATGGAAACTGTTCTGCCAATAAAGTCAATTGTGATAAAGGGATACCGGGACAGGACTGCTTTAATAATTGTATACGAACAGCAGCAGATGGAGGATGAATAGCAATTTTTAAGTCAAACCTTCTGCTAAATGCACTATCAAATGAATCGGGCCGGTTGGTCGTACAAATCAGTATGCCGTTAAACTGTTCAAGTTCGTTCAGTAAAATCGTTTGGATTGTATTTTCCGTATTACTTACAACCGACCCATTGGATGATCGCATTTGAAAAACACTATCTGCTTCATTGAAAAATAAGACCGGAATGCGGCTGCCGGAATCAACTATGTCTGCATATGAATCAAACACTTGTTTTATTCTCTTTTCACTCTCTCCAAAATATTTATCACGTTGTTCTGCTACATTAAATATGATCAAATCTCTACCTGAAATCCGCGCTGACTGGTGAGCAAGTTCAGTTTTTCCGGTTCCCGGCCCTCCGGAAAGTAATATTGTTATTCCGCAAGGTCTCCTTCTTTGATCGCTCATTCGTTGAAACTTTTTAAAATTCGCAGGCATCATCATCTCCTGCATCAAACTGATTTGCTCTGCTTCGGCCGGGTTATAAAAAAGGGGAAGGCAAATCGGTCAACCGTCTTTTTGAAAAACTTTCGGAAAAAGTCACAACTGAAGAGATTACGAAAGCCTTTACCGAACTGGTCGCTTCAGGGCTTGTGCAACTGAATACAGATGATTTTAACGC
>JBKDJT010000020.1:0-2949 GCA_046345435.1 Bacteroidota bacterium | reverse complement strand
CGCCAAAGGATACCAGCTGTAAACGTCTTTGTGCAGACTGATCCATCACAGAGAGCTGGCGTTCTGTTGGTCGTATATACACAACATCGTTTTGTTTGAGATAGTAATTTTTTGAGTTGAAAAAATCTCCGCGGGTAAGGTCAATCGTATCCATGGTTCTTTTTCCGTTTTGCTCCCTGAATAATAGGATGTGTTTTAGGTCGCCTCCTATATCAACGCCTCCCACTTCACCTAAAGCCTGTAAAAAAGTTACACGCTCCGAATCAAATACCTTTGTTCCGGGCGCCTTTACACTTCCAAGAAAAGTGACCCTGAAGTTGAGATACCTGATATCTACAATCGGATCTTCTTTCACATATTCCCTGGCTTTTGAAATAATTTCTTTTTCCAGCTGTTTTTTAGTCATCCCATCCGCTTGAATGCTGCCAAACAAAGGGAGTCTGATTTCACCTGTTGAAAGATCAACCAGATAACCGTTTTCAGCAAGCGGAGCACCTACAGTAGGGCCTGAAACTGATGAAGAAGCTGTAGTTGCCGGGCCATAATTCTGTAAAAAAATCTGATTGGAAGATGCGCTACGTGAAGAAATACTAATCTGAAGTAGATCTCCTTTCTGAATTACCGGTTCGTCTATCGTAAAGCCTCCCATACTTTCCGGTTTTAATCCGCCATTGAAATAAACCATTTCCTTGCGCAGTTTCTCCGGAGAAACACAGGAAGTTATCAAAAATAAAAGACCTGTAAAAAGAACAAAGTAATTCCTCATAATTGCATATTTATTCCTAATTCCCTTAAAAAGTTTTCAGGCTTTCAGCTAATTCAAGATTCTTTTTATCAAATGTTGCAGTAAGCTGGTAACCCAGTGTTTCCAGCACCACTGAAACCGAATTGTTTTTTATATCTACCACCATTCCTTCATGATTCATCATCAGTCCCGATTTCACCCTTACTTTCAAGCCGGGATTCAATGTTAAATTGTTTGCCTGCACATCCGAATACTCATTTAAAAACCTTTTTATAAGCAAAATCTCATTCTCATTAATTAAGGCCGGACTTCCCTGCCAATATACAAAGTTCACAACTCCGTCTGTTAGCCTTACCCTGATTTGTTCGTTTATATCAAAAAAAATAAAGACATAAGATTTAAATAATGGATCTTCAATGATCTTGTAACGATCGCTCCATTTTTTTCTAACCTTATTTAGCGGACAATATACTTCAAAGCCTTTTTTAATTAGCTGAGCAGCAACTTTTTTCTCCCAGCGGGGTTTTGTATATAATGCGTACCAATTAAAGAATGCAGGATTATTAGACAAAAGCTTCGCCACCTCAGTCACATTTTCTTTTAAAAAAGCTGAGCACCTCTAAAAAGGTCCGAATATCAAACTTAATATAATCGTTCCTTTTTTCGGGTTGTTTAGCCTGTATATAATTGAATTTCAATCAATTGGAAAAATACGGGCCTCGCATTTAAGGCTTTTCACCCCCGATTGCTGCAATTTACTCGTTGGAAGTGAATCTTTAATCATTTAAATACTCTTTTTATCCCACAATCCTTTTTATTAATTTTCCAAAAAAGAACTTGCAAGCCCGCTTTTTATCTTTAGACGTTTTCAGAGGTGCAACCGTAGCGCTTATGATCCTGGTAAATAACCCGGGCTCATGGACATATATTTACAGTCCGCTGAAACATGCTCCCTGGCACGGCTGTACTCCAACCGACCTAGTTTTCCCTTTCTTTCTCTTTGCAGTCGGCAACGCCATGGCATTTGTGGTGCCCAAACTCCGGCAAGCCGAACAATCCGGTTTCTGGTTTAAAGTAATCAGACGAACATTCTTAATCTTTTTGATAGGCTACTTGTTAAACTGGAGCCCTTTCGTAAAATGGGATGGAGATGATTTGGTTCTGAAATCTCTTGAAAAACTTCGTATTATGGGAGTTCTTCAACGAATTGCAATCTGCTACTTTTTTGCCTCCGTTATTGCCTTTTACACAGATATAAGGGGTAGTTTTTTGTCGACAGCGCTCATACTCCTTTTTTATTGGCTTCTTTGCCTCAATGCCGGCGATCCTGCTGACCCCTATAGTTTAGAGGGATGGTTTGGCACAAACATCGACAAGTTGATCCTTGGAGAGAACAGGCTTTACAAAGGTGAGGGTTTGCCATTCGACCCGGAAGGTCTGATGAGTAGCTTTGGGGCCATCGCACAAGTATTATTCGGGTATCTGGCCGGGAACTACATTCTTCAAAAAGGAAAGAACTATGAAATGGCAAGCGGTCTTTTTGTGATGGCAACAATTCTATGCTTAACTGGTTTGTGCTGGGACCTTGTTTTCCCGATGAATAAAAAAATATGGACCAGTTCTTATACACTTTACACATCCGGACTTGCTCTTTATACAATTGCAGTATTAATTTATCTGATTGAATTGAAACAAATAAAAGGTTTCTGGGTTCGGTTTTTTGATGCTTTCGGGAAAAACCCGTTGTTCATTTTTGTATTGAGTGGGTTTTTACCCAGAGTACTCGCTCTCATCCGAATTCCCAATGGATTTAATACAGATGGTTCAGCTAAGTTTTTAAGTCCGCTCAGCTGGTATTATGAAAAAGTTGCTAAAAATATTCCGGGACAAGCAGAGAACGGATCGCTATTTTATGCTTTATCAATGATCATCTTTTTCTGGGCAATCGCAAGTTGGATGGACCGTAAAAAGATATATATAAAGGTTTAAAAGTTGGTGTTCCTAAACATCATCTAAAAATAGCTTCTGCCACAGCCACACTATCCGGCTTGCCTACATCTACCAGGTAATCACCGCTATGGTCATAGCCTAAAACAGCATAATCACGCGCGAGATCAAGATAGGTTTCTGTTAATGAAAACTTCCCGGTTTGTTTGATATAAGAAAAAACAGCAGGGTCAAATACCGCAACACAACTGTATGCC
>JBKDJT010000019.1:0-3779 GCA_046345435.1 Bacteroidota bacterium | reverse complement strand
GCTAAATTGATCTTATTAATACAAACCTTAATACTAATAAATATTTATCACTGTATTTCCAATTGCGCATTCCAAACATCGTTTTTGTTCACAATAGTTTTTTCTGAGTTCAAGCAAAGCCTGTGTATCAAATGCATGCCTGCATTCTACACCTGCTTGCTCCCATATCCTGATCCATTTGTTTTGCTCCGACGGCAGTTCAAAAAGCCAGGATATAACCCGTTGTCTTATTACATCATTCTTTTCAATCAGAGCCTGTTGATATAAAATCGGAATTACTGCATTGACGAGTACACGTTGAACTGTTTCTTTTCCTGCTTGCTTTGGTTTATAAACAGACTCCCGTTTGAATGTATAATGCCTGTGCCAGAAATCATTGGCCGTAACCTGAAAAATGGCAATGCAATCATTTACAGATTCAATTCCTTTTAGCACAGAAAAGAAAAATCCTCTCTGATGAATAAGCATAGCCAGCTGAGCCAGTCGCACCGTTGGAAACTCAGGTGGGCGCATGCGTAAAAATAATGGAGAGCCGTCTGCTTGTCTTAGGTTATGCTTTCGTTTTAAATATAAATACTCCTTCTGCAACATCGCTGGATAAGGATCCTCAAAATCTTCATTCAGTAATCCTGCCTGCCCAAATAACAAGGCCTCTATCTGGTGTATGCGGTGCCTATAACGACTAAGTAATGAAACCGGCAACGATAATGAAATGGCTTCAAATAAATCGCCATTCAATGGCATGCCCCAGCTGCACGCCATCGTTTGCCAGAATACTTCTTCAACATCCCCCTTATTTCTTTCAAGCCTTTCTGAAATCAATTGATTTCTATGCTCCATTCTTTCAGCAAGCATACGCTCTTTCCAGGATGTCCAAACCATTTCATTTACATTGCTGAGCATCTTCTCACAGGGTAAGCAGGATCCACTTTGCATCAATTGGTTGTAAACCGAAAGCATGGAACCTGCTACTCTTGACTTTAATTCCAGTACCTGCACAAATGGTATTTCATGTCCGTCGTATTCCCACACTACGTGCAATATCACATTGCTGTAACGTACATCACTTCCATGGCCATGTTTTTTCCAATCGGATGAACGCAGATGAAGCTCCACACTTCCTGCAAGCAAAACATGATCTATGTGAATTTTTGCATCCAGAAAATCAGGGCCCTGATTCGCATTCAGCAAACCTGGATAAAAAATTTGAAGATTAGATCCGGAGATGGTCTGTAAAGACGACTGGTTAAAATAACGATGCCGCCAGATAAACTGTAATAGCTGTTCGTTCATAATAGGTGTTATTCAGGTTACTACAACGAAATAAATCCGTTGTGCAAACGTGAAAATAACCAATGATGAAGACGAAAAACATCATGAATCAGGAGGAAAATTCCGGAAGCATCCGAACAACCCTGCTTACAGGTAATCCCATTACGTTGTAAAAATCTCCATTCACAGACTTGATACCAACAACACCGATCCATTCCTGTATGGCATAAGCACCTGCTTTGTCGTATGGCTTGTAACGATCTACATAAAATTCAATCTGCTCATGTGTAATAGGATGAAAACTTACTTCTGTTGTATCAGCGAAAGCAATTTCATTATTCCCTTTACGCATCACCACACCTGTGATGACACGGTGCGTACATCCTGAAAGCTTTTTTAAAATTTCAATTGCCTCTTCTCTGCTTTTTGGCTTTCCGATGATTTCATCTCCCAGTACCACCACAGTGTCTGCTGCAAGCACAACCGGTGTATGCGTGAGCTCCTGCTGCACGGCTATTGCTTTATTACGCGCAATATAAACGGGAACGTCATCAATGGACAATTCTGATGGAAAGGTCTCCTCCGTTTCACGCACCATAACATCGAATGGAATTTCAGCCCAGGTTAACAACTGATGTCTTCTCGGAGAAGCAGAAGCAAGGATGATTCTTTCCATCATCCAAAAAATTTATACAATACCATGGACAATATTCCTGCAAGCATGATCAACTTGATTAGCCGACTCAGTTTGGAAAAATCTAATGTATGCACCGCTTTTCTTAACTGAAAAAATGCATAAACAGAAGGCATAAACACCAAGAGGAAACTATACAATACCGGTACCCATAACTGCAATTGCAGAATATAAAACAACACTACTCCCAGCAATGCAATGAGAATAAACAACCATGTCTGTGCAAATATTTTCGCAAAATCCACTCCCCAAACAATAGGCACAGTGCGGCATCCATATTTTCTGTCTCCTTCAATATCTTCTATATCTTTTACCACTTCTCTCACCAAGGAAATAATAAATGCGAATGCGGTATATAAAAATGCAAGTCTTAATAATTTCTGAAAAGTAGCTGCATCAGGTGTGTGAAATCCGTCTCCGGGCGGATGAAAAGCAACATGTATATAAACCACCATAACCACCCAGGCAGTTAGTGCAGAAATCATAAGATTGCCCGACAATAAACGCTTTTTATAATAGGTGCTGTAAAACCATAGTACAACAACCGCTACAATATTTGCAAAACCGATCAGCCAGTTTCCATTTTGCAGACCAATGTAAAAACCAAGCAGGATACCCGACATTGATAATACAAAATGAAAAAAGATGGCCCAGCGTCTGCTGATAGACCTGTCTACAACCATTCTCTCAGGCTTATTAACCAAATCAATATTGAGATCGAAATAATCATTGATAATATAACCTCCTGCAGCGATTAATACGGAAGAAAGGCATAATACATAAAACAATAAAATCATTTCTCTCGTCGGATGCAGTGACTCAGCGGTTACCGGCGCAGCAATACAGAAAAAAAACAAAAACTGAGTGAGAGCTATAAAAACCAGATTAGGCCAGCGTATCAGTTTTAAAAATGAAAGCAAGAGTGTCATAACAGGTGTTTAAATAGATGAAATTACTGTTGATTCGATTCCCCAGTCGTTTCGTGCGCGAAGTACTTTTTCGATAATCTCACGCACACATCCTTTACCTCCAGGCTTGGAAGAAATATAACGTGAAACTGATTTTATCTCAGAAACTGCATCGGCCGGACACGCAGGCAATCCAACGGATTGCATCACTTCCAAATCCGGCAGATCATCACCCATAAACATAACCTCACCGGGATCAATCGAATGATCTTTTAAAAAAGAAAGCAGCAAGGCCCTCTTGTCTTTCACCTTCATCCATACATCTTTAATGCCGAGATAATGAAAACGTTCGAGACAGGGTTGAGAAAAGCTACCCGATATAACCAATACCCTGTACCCTTTCTTTACGGCATGTTGCAAGGCATAGCCATCCTTTATATCCATCGTGCGTATAAATTCTCCATCGGGTAATATAACCAAAGACCCGTCAGTCATTACGCCATCAAGATCAAATACAAATACTTTAATGGAATTAAATTGTAAAGTGCCGGTCATGAAAGAGTATTATGGCTACGAAGTTCATCTTTTTTCTTCTTCCTTGCAAGAAGATCCTCACTCATCATTTTATATAGTTGCTGTATAAAAGGATTCCCCTCTAAAAGAGCAAGATGTTTATCAATGGTTTGAAGATCCCCCCTCGAAGCAGGCCCCGTTTGCCAATGAGAAGGAGTTTCCCCCGTTTGCCTGTTTGCCACTTCCCTAATCAAGGGAAGCAACAAATCAAATGATAGTTTTTCTTGCTCGCACCACTCATGGGTGAGTTGGTAAAGATGATTGGTGAAATTGCTCACAAAAACAGCAGCCAGATGTAATTTCAATCGTTCTTCATCTCCTGATACTTTTAC
>JBKDJT010000018.1:0-6351 GCA_046345435.1 Bacteroidota bacterium | reverse complement strand
GGTCCCTTCAAAAAACTCGTGGACCACACCATTTTACCTTCTTCAGTTCATGAAATTTCCCGCACCTGCAATTGAATGGAATTCAAAAAGAAAATTTAAATTGCACCCTATTCATTATTAAATGCTTAATAACTCTTTTTTATTAAATGTAGCACTGGCCATGTTTGGTGTAATCTATTTTTTGAGCACCTTACTAATGACCGGCTATCTCTATGTGAAAACAAAAATAACTTCTGATGTCTTCAAACTAATGATCAGGGATTTTTTCCGAATATTTTTTACACTTCAGGCTGTTACACATCGCAGACTTGATCCTAAAGGGTACGATTACAAAATTTACGTTCGTTTTCAAAAGCGCTATATCATCTATTATTTTGCCCTCTGGGTACTTCTATTTTTCATTCTTTTTCTGGCTGCAAAGAAATACCTGAATGCATTTTAAACTTTCGTTTTAAAGCACTCATCTAATATTTAGTACACATTTTTTATCAGGATATATCAACCTGCAACTATTTTTCCGATTACCTGATTTTAAATGAACAATATTCACCTGATCTTGACGGTAATGCACCAACAAATCATTTGTAACATTTACCTGCGATTGAACTGAGACCCTGCTTGCTGATAAATAGCACCAAACAGCCTCTCCCTGCAGTTCTTTTCCTTCCCACTGCATCTGAACAACCTTGCCATCTGCATATAATTGCAGATGTTGCTTTAGGTACTGAAACACGATGCTATCGGTATATGACGAATTAAAAGATTCCAGTAATTTTATTTTTCTCCCGTTAGCAAGACCAAGCGCTTCTTCGAAATCATCTGAAAAAATCTTGCATGCAATCTGAATTTCTTTTTTTTCGGAAATGTATTCCACTTCTGTAACACTGATATAATAAGGATGAATCAAAAATGAGAAGAAAGAACAGGCACAAACAAAAAGGATACAAACCGAATTGAGAGAATTTACTTTTGGATGCCGTTTGTAATGTTTATGCGCCATTGAGAAAACTAATCGATCTTTTTCAAATTTCTGAACTATTTTCCGATTTGAAGTAAATACTTATGAATTCTTTTGGCATTTATTTACAGGAAGGGTTTTTTCATATAACCGATTTTAAAGGCATAGACCATATTTTATTTATTGCTGCCATTTGTATGCCACTTAATATTACTGATTTTAAAAAAATAATCCTTGCTGTCACATCTTTCACAATCGGGCATTCATTGAGTCTAGCATTAAGCATCTATGACTATATTTTGATTCCAAGCAATCTCGTTGAATGGCTCATACCCGTTACGATTATGATGGCAGTTTCATTTAATAGCTACTCCAGGTTTTCAGCCGGCGGTTCTCTTATCAAAAGCATTGCCGTAATCGGACTTTTCGGCATTATACATGGTATTGGTTTCAGCAACTACCTGAAGGCCATGATGGGCACAGAAGAAAATATTTTACTGCCCTTATTTGCATTCAATGCGGGACTGGAAATAGGCCAACTGATTATTGTAGCTTTTATTCTCTTTCTTACCTTTATCCTTTCAAGAATATTTAAAACAAATCAACAAAGCCGAATGTTATTTGGAGGTGGTATGATATTCGGAATGGCAACCTGGATGTGTTTTGAAAGATGGCCTTTTTAAATTTTAAATTAAAAGATATGCGTTTCCTGATTGTATTATTGATAATAAGTAGTGCAGCGATTGCACAGCCTCCACAAAATAACCCGGGCAGTAACCACGCCAACAGGTTTGAACAACTGGGCTACCTGCTTCAAAGTCCTAATGAATATCGGACTGCCAGCGGAGCGCCCGGACCAAAATACTGGCAGCAGAGAGCCGACTATGATATTTCTGCTGAACTAGATGAGGCAAAGCTTTTACTGAAGGGTTCAGAGACCATCACCTATTATAATAACTCTCCTGATCAGCTCACTTATCTCTGGC
Source organism: Bacteroidota bacterium (assembly GCA_046345435.1). Taxonomy (GTDB): domain Bacteria; phylum Bacteroidota; class Bacteroidia; order Chitinophagales; family Chitinophagaceae; genus Lacibacter. Next base: position 4,407 of record JBKDJT010000018.1, on the reverse strand, counting down.
TTCAACTAGACGGAAACATTCATGATCCGTTAAGCGATAATTTATATACTAATCGCAGCAGGATGGAAAATCAGATGACAAATAATCAACTCGAGCGTTTGGAATTGTGGCGGAAAGCAAAAGAGCAGGACTTGGGTGTAAAAATCAATCGTGTAACGGATGCACAGGGAAATATGTTGAAATATACTCTCAATAAAACGATGATGCGGGTGGATCTTCCTTCAGCATTAAAACCCGGACAACAATATATTTTACAGATCAACTGGCAATATAAAATACCAGATCGAAATTTCTGGGGAAGCAGAGGTGGTTACGAATTATTTCCTGAAGATGGCAATGCTGTTTTTACTATGAGTCAGTTTTATCCCCGCATGGCTGTATACAGTGATTTTCAAGGATGGCAGAATACACAATTCAGCGGCGGTGCAGAATTCGCATTAACCTTCGGAAATTTTAAAGTACGGCTAACTGTTCCCGATGATTTTGTAGTTGCTGCTACCGGAGAATGTAAAAATTATAAACAACTTCTTTCACCTGCACAATATCAGCGATGGTTAAACGCGCAAAAAAGCAAAGAAGTGACTGAAGTAGTAACAAAGGATGAAGCTATTGACAATGAGAAAGAAAAAGCATCGGGCAAAAAAACATGGATTTATGAAGCAATCAATGTGCGCGATTTTGCATGGGGAGCCAGCCGTAAATTCATTTGGGATGCAATGCCAACTGATGTAGAAGGTAAAAAGGTGATGTGCATGAGCTATTATCCAAAAGAAGCATACAGCCTGTATCGCAAATACAGCACCAAAGTAACTGCACATACTCTTAAAGTTTATTCAAAACATACCATTCCTTATCCCTACCCTGTTGCCATTTCAGTAGAAGCTTCGCAGGGGATGGAATACCCGATGATTTCTTTCAACTATGGACGTACAGAGAAAGATGGTACTTACAGTGAAGCTACCAAATACGGTATGATCGGTGTGATCATTCACGAAGTAGGTCATAATTTCTTTCCGATGATCATCAATAGCGACGAGAGACAATACTGGTGGATGGACGAAGGGCTGAATACATTTACACAATTTCTTACCGAAGAAGAGTTCGATAATAATTACCCAAGTAAAAGAGGGCCTGCGCATTTGATAACGGATTATATGAAATTGCCAAAAGACCAGCTTGAACCTATTATGACTATGGGAGAGAACGTGGTGAATGTTGGCGCTAATGCATACAGCAAAGCGGCTACGGGACTGAATATTCTGAGGGAAACAGTTATGGGGAGAGAATTATTTGATTACAGCTATCGTGAATATGCAAGAAGATGGGCTTTCAAACATCCAACTCCGGCAGATTTATTCAGAACTATGGAAGATGCAAGCGGTGTTGATCTCGACTGGTTCTGGAGGGGATGGTATTATGGTACAGAACCTGTAGACATCTCTCTTGATACAGTAAAATGGTATAAAGTGAATGCACCTGAAAATGCAAATGCGCTTGCTGTACAGGAATTCATACCTATTCAGAAAATCAGAAACAAAGAAGACAAGAGTATTGAATATGCCACAGATATTGATACTACATTGCGTGATTATTACTATTATAACAGAAACGCCGATCAGAAATGGGCACAAAAGCAAAGAGAAAATGCATTGCAAAAAGATGATGCAAACTCTGCGAAATGGGTGAATAAACAATTCTATGAACTCACCTTTTCCAACAAAGGCGGTATGGTAATGCCTGTAATCATCGAATGGACTTACAAAGATGGAACTAAAGAAGTAGACAAAATCCCGGCAGGAATATGGAGAGTAAACGAGAAGCAATTCACTAAAGTATTCGTGAAAGAAAAAGAAGTTGCTTCCATACGTTTAGACCCGATGAAAGAAACTGCAGATATAGACGAAACCAATCAGCAATGGCCGGTGAAAGAAATGCCAACACGCTTTCAGCTTTTCAAACAGGCACAAGGAACAGGTGCAAGAGGTCAGAGTACAGGTGGCAATTCAATGCAAAGAGTACAAAACGGAAATCAGTAATTACTCTAATAGCTACTGTTTTTTAAAAATGGCTGCATACATTGTATCTGCCATGTCATCTGCGCTGTCAATCAATCCGCAACTTACAATTTGCAGATCAAATTCCTTTTCCATCCAGGCAGTTTGTTCTTCATTTTCTGCAGCAAAAGCTGAGCAGGTACTGTATAAAAAGTATCCTCCTTTTTTTAAAGAAGGGAGAACATTAGTGATAATTTTTCTTTGTAGTGAAACATAGTTTTGTATGTCATCAGAAGCAAAACATTTCATTTGTTCGGGTGTTCTCCTCCAGGTACCGGAGCCGCTGCAGGGAACATCAGCAATGATAAGATCATACTGAGATGCCGCATGACATGGTAGGCTTAGGTCTGCTATTTTTAAATCATAATTTCTAACGCCTGCTTCTTTGAAACGATTTTCCAGATTCCTTAATATCGAAGGCCTGATATCTGATACAATAAGATTTACATTTGGGAAAAGATCATAAAGATGAATTGATTTGCCCCCGCTTGCCGCACAACAATCCCATGCATAGATGACATCATTTTTTGTAAAAACAGAAAGAAGTAAAGGGATTATTTTCTGAGAACTCATATCCTGTACAACGACCTCTTTATTCAGTTCAAATAAAAGATCTAGCTTGGAACCGGCAGGCAATGAAAGACAATCATCACTCATAACATCATATGGCAATACCGATTGTTTTAACTTTTCAATCACCCGATTATTATATCCGGGTCGTATTCGTATAAATACAGGCGGCTGACTGAGAAAACTCTTTTGAAAAAATTCTGAATGAATTCCGACACTTAAAAAAGAAATAAAAGGGAAAAGATGCTGAACAGACAAATCAACATTCAGATATTTCAACTTATCATCTATACTCAACTCAATCCTCTCATTTAACTCAGGAGATAAAAGATCAAAGAAATCATTTTGCTTTTGAGTGGTTAGAAAAAGTGAATAAACCAGTTTCTCTTCTGAAGATTTCCCTTCAAATAAAAAACAAGTACGATAGTATCTGTAACACAGATCCGCAATCATTTTTCTGTCACGACTACCCTTCCTTCGGTCTTTTGCAAACTGTTTTTTTAAATAAGAAGAAAAGGGTTCCTCACACCGGTAATCCTGTATCATCCGGATAGCTTCATCTTTATATGCATGAAAACGACTCATTACTGCAAAGAAAAAGAATTAATACAGCAAACTTAAGTGCCTATAAAAAAGAAACCCGCCGTTAAGCGGGTTTCTTAAAATGTGATTGTCAGAAGCTACAAGGTGTTTTATACTTCCAACAAGGTTTTAACCGGGTCTTTTCCGATAAGCAGTTGTTCGGGGTTTTCCAGGAGCTCTTTCACACGTACGAGAAACCCAACGCTTTCTCTTCCGTCAATAATACGATGATCATAACTCAAAGCGAGGTACATCATTGGCCGTATCACTACCTGCCCGTTTACAGCCATAGGACGTTCCTGAATTTTATGCATTCCGAGAATTGCACTCTGCGGCAAATTAATAATTGGTGTACTCATCAGAGAACCGAAAACACCTCCGTTTGTGATGGTAAAAGTGCCGCCGGAAAGCTCTTCCATAGTCAGTTTATTATCTCTTGCTTTTGCTGCAAGCTCCACTACTTTTTTTTCAACCTCTGCCATACTCAGGCTTTCCACATTTCGCATAACCGGAACTGTGAGACCTCTTGGTGTTGAAACGGCTATCGAAATATCTGCATAGTCATGATATACAAGTTCATCACCATCTATATAAGCGTTGACTGCGGGCCACTCACTTAATGCGAGAGCGCATGCTTTCGCAAAGAAACTCATGAAACCAAGGTTCACGCCATGACTCTCCTTAAACTTCTCTTTATACTTCGATCGAATTTCCAGTATGCGACTCATATCAGCTTCATTGAATGTGGTAAGCATAGCTGTTGTATTCTTACTTTCCACCAAACGTCTGCTGATTGTTTTACGAAGATTGCTCATTCTCTCGCGGCGCACATTTCGCGAAAACAAATCTTGAGAAGTTGTAAAATTTATTTTGCCCGGCTGTGAAAGTGCCTGTAAAACATCATCCTTCACTATTTTTCCCCCAGCCCCGGATGGTTTTATTGAGTCGGGATTTACTTTTTTATCTGCAATGATTGCTGCTGCTACCGGGGTTGCTTTAATATCATTAGACACCGCAGCAACAGGTGCTTCAGATACTTCTTTCTTAGAAGTGTTGCTCGAGGGTTCTTTTGTTTCTTGTTTTGTTTCAGATGCAACTGCCGGCTTTTCTGCCTTTTCATCTATATGTGCAACCACATCACCAATCTGGATGGTATCTCCTTCTTTTGCTGCATGTTTGAGTATTCCAGACTGTTCGGCAT
>JBKDJT010000017.1:0-4994 GCA_046345435.1 Bacteroidota bacterium | reverse complement strand
GGAGATATGAGTAAGACCGCAATGATAAACCCTGCAAAAATACCAACACCTCCCAAAGTGGGAATCGGAGAATGGTGATGCTTTCTGTCGTCCGGGAGGTCGTAAAGATGTTTGATCTCTGCCAGTCTTATCAAAACAGGGATTGATAAAAAGGTGATCAAAAATGAAATCAGGCTTGTAAGTAGAAGTGAATCCATTTATATAATGAGCCAAATATAAAATAATTTTATTAGAAGTCGAACTTCCAGAAATTCATATGCTTCAAAGAAAACATAATTTGTTTCCACACGAGTCGTTTGCTGTTGTTGAAATTCAGCTTAGATTTGCCGCAATTTAATAGTATATGGCTGAATTAAAAGAGCTCGCAAGACAAATAAGAAGAGACATTGTAAGAATGGTACATGGTTGCCAAAGCGGACATCCCGGAGGATCTCTAGGATGTACTGAATATTTTACGGCGCTATATTTTTCAGTAATGAAACATGACCCGCGTTTTAATATGGATGGAACCGGAGAAGATGTATTCATCCTTTCAAATGGGCATATCAGTCCTGTATTCTATTCTGCTCTCGCCAGAAGCGGGTATTTCGATATTAAAGAACTTGCAAGTTTCCGACGTATAAACTCTAGATTACAAGGCCATCCGGCAACTCATGAACATCTTCCAGGTGTTAGAATTGCAGCCGGATCTTTGGGGCAGGGTCTTAGTGTTGCATGCGGTACAGCAATGACAAAAAAAATAAACGGAGAAAAAAACTATGTTTTTTCTCTGCATGGTGATGGAGAATTACAGGAAGGGCAAATATGGGAAGCTGTATTATTTGCTGCACATCACAAAATAGATAATTTAATTGCCACAGTTGACTGGAATGGTCAGCAGATTGACGGGCCAACAGAGAAGGTTATTCAACTGGGGGATCTGAAAAATAAATTTGAAGCCTTTGGATGGGAAACACAGGTCATCGATCATGGCAACGACCTTGATTCGGTCATATCAGCTCTCGAAAAAGCAAAGACGCTATGCGGACAAGGAAAGCCGGTGATTAATCTCATGAGAACTGAAATGGGAAAAGGCGTAAGCTTTATGGAAGGGAGTCACGAATGGCATGGCATTGCTCCAAATGATGCACAGCTAGAACAGGCATTAAAAGAATTATCGGCTACAGAATTTGGTGATTATTGATTTCATCCTTCCTTCCCAAATATTATTGCGACTTTAAATAGCTTTTTCTACGGGAAGCTTTATAAGAAGGCACCCATGAAGCAGTAAGTGCAATAAAAGTGAGTGTCAGAAATACAAGCAAAATATCTGTACCCAGCACCTTCACAGGATAATAATCTATTACAAATGACCCCTGAAGTGGTATTATCTTAAATGTAACCTGTAGGTAACAGAATACTAGTGCTATGAGCGTACCGATTAATCCACCAAAGAGCGCAAGTAAAAGTCCTTCTGAAAGAAAGATCCTCATTACTTGTCCGTCCCTCATACCCATTGCTTTTAAAATCTGAATATCTTGATGCTTTTCAATAACAAGCATGGTAAGTGCACCTACCATAGTAAAAGAAGCAAGAATAAGTATTAATGTTAAGATTGCATAAATAATCCATTTTTCAAGTTGCATCACTGCAAAAAGGCTCCTGTTCTGGCGATATCTGTCTTCTATCAGATAAGAACTGCCCAGAATGGAATTAAGGCTATTGATGATTGCTTTCTGTGAAACAAGTGGAGATGTTTTAATTTCCAGAGCACTGTATAAGTTTTCAGAAACACCCAACATTTGTCGGACAGATTGAATGTTCGTAAAAACATACCGACTGTCAAATTCCTGTTGGATGGCAAAAGCTCCCGACGGGTACATGTTTACTACACTGACTGACTCCATCGGATTATTACCCACAGCTCCTTTCTTAGGCAGATAAACAGTGACAGGTTCTAATGAACGATCACTTTGAAGTCCGAGCTGGTACTCTACGCCTACACCAAAAACGATAAATGGCTGATCCGGAGTGCCTGTTTTGAATACTCCGCTTCTAACTGCAGCAGGAACACCAGACACTTTGTTGAAAGAATTGTCTACTCCTTTAATCACTGCATTAATTCGTGATCCGTTATACATCAAATGCGTATTCGACTCCAATACACCGCTCACTGCCTCCACGCCTTTAACATCAGATATTTTTTTTAGCAGACTTGTGTCCGCACTGATCACAACTGTTTTAGTTGACGTTATTCTGATATCCGGGTAAAAAGAAGAATAAAGATCTTTTACAAGTCCTTCAAATCCGTTGAAAATACTAAGTATAATCACCAGTGCTGCTGTGCCAATTGCAATTCCAACAATGGCTACTCTGGCAATTAAAGTTACAGCCTGAACATTCTTCTTCGATTTAAAATAACGCCATGCAAATCGGAATAACACTGGAATGAATTATTGCTTTTGGGAAGATTGATTGTCTTTATCCTCATCAAGTTTGCGAAATAATTCTTCGATACGGAAAACATGATCCAAAGTATCATCGGCATAATATCGCAACTCCGGCATTCTGCGCAACTGGTGTTTTACTTTTGAGGTGAGTTCTTTTTTTATTTCAAATGAGGATTCTTCAATCTTTTTCATCACTTCTGCCGGATCGGCCGACTGAAAAATGCTGACATAAACCCTCGCCTCCAAAAGATCAGGTGTAACTTTAACTCCGGAGATGGAAACCAAAGCACCGTTGATCATGCTAAGTCCTTTTTTTCTGAAAATTGCGGTAAGTTCTTCATGCAATACACCGGCAACCTGCTTCTGTCGTTTACCTTCTACCATAAAATAAGGATTGATGCACAACAAATTTACTTACTTTGCCTCTTTCCGAAGCAGACCAAGAGATATTAGTTTTCTACCGGGCGTTTTTTTAAAATATTGTGATAAAGTATGAAGAAGTACACGCGAATGTTTAAATATTTGAAATCCTACAACACGAATCTCGCTTTGTATTTTTTCAATATCGTGCTGTCGATTTTATTTTCGATGATTTCTTTGTCCATGCTTGCTCCTTTTCTCCAGATTCTTTTCGGCAAATCCGCAGCTGTATCAGAAGCACCTTCACTGGCTTTATCAATGGAAAGCATATTAGCTTATTTGCGCTTTACTATCAGCAATATTATTCAAACAAAAGGACCTCTTAACGCCCTTGCATTCATTTGTATTACAATCATTACCACCATCTTTTTTAAGAATTTGTTTTTATACCTCGCTTTACGATTCCTGGCTCCCATTAGAAATGGAATCATGACTAAATTAAGAGGCGACCTGTACGACAAAGTGCTTCAGTTGCCCGTGGGGTATTTTACAGAACAAAGAAAGGGAGACCTTATCTCAAGAATGAGTAACGATGTAAATGAGGTGGAGTGGAGTGTGGTTAATGTAATTGAAACACTAATCAGGGAGCCGCTCAATATCCTGTTTTACTTGATACTGATGATCATTTTAAGTCCGCAACTTTATTTATTTCTGCTAATCTTTCTTCCTGTCACGGTTTTCATTATTGGTAGAGTGAGTCGTAAACTCAAAAAGAAATCAAATGAAGCGCAGGAAAAAACAGGCACTGCAATTTCTTTACTTGACGAAACGCTTGGTGGCATGCGGGTTGTAAAAGCTTTTACCGCAGAGAAATTACTTGGAAAAAGATTTCATACAGTGAATGATGACCTGAACCAGGTACGCAACAAAATAAATTTCAGAAGAGACATGGCATCTCCTTTATCTGAGATCATGGGCGTTGGAGTACTATGCGGAATCCTGTGGTTTGGAGGACAACTTGTTTTAGATCATAGTTCTGATGATCTGAATGCCGATACTTTTATAACATATATTCTGTTTTTCACCCAAATCATTAACCCTGCCAAGCATCTCTCTTCTGCATTTTATAACCTGCGGAGAGGTAGTGCTGCAATTGCAAGAATTGAAGAAATATTATCGGCACCACTTGTGATCGAAGAAGCAGCAGATGCCATAGAAATCAAAGGATTTGAAAAAGAGATTGAATTCAGGAATGTAACTTTCAAATATGAGGATCAGCCCGTATTGAAAAATATCAGCTTTATTTTGAAAAAAGGACAAACAATTGCGCTTGCCGGATCAAGTGGCTCAGGTAAATCAACACTTTCTGATCTGCTTCCTCGTTTTCATGATGTAGAGGAAGGTGAAATTCTCATAGACGGCATTAACATCCGACAAATACGCCTAAATAGCCTCAGGAATTTATTTGGTATTGTTACACAGGAACCGGTCTTATTCAATGATTCCATCGCAAACAATATACTCCTCGGCAAACCGGATGCTACAAAAGAAGCAGTTGAACAAGCTGCCAAAATTGCGAATGCCCATCAATTTATTTCTCAAAAAGATGAGGGATATGCAACAAATGTAGGTGACCGCGGGGCAAAATTAAGTGGCGGAGAAAGGCAGCGTCTAACAATTGCCAGGGCGGTTTTAAAAAACCCGCCAATACTCATCCTCGATGAAGCCACTTCATCCTTAGATACTGAAAGTGAAAGACTTGTGCAGGATGCAATCAACCACCTGATGGAATCCAGAACGAGTCTGGTGATAGCCCACCGCCTTTCTACGATTAGGCATGCTGACCAGATTCTTGTACTTCAGCAGGGAGAAATTACTGAAAGAGGCAGCCATGAGGAACTGATCCGGAAAAACGGATTTTACAAACGGTTGGGAGAGATGCAGGAAGTGAAATAATAGTAAACATCAGGAAAAAGCTTTCATATCCGGAAAATAGTCTTACCTTTAATTGTTAATTTGATTCAAAGGAGGCCTTCTGAACCTCAAGATTCTTTTTCTAAATGATTAGTTTCTATCGGAATTCAGCAGTACAATTTTGTTTAATGATTTTTGTTTTTTAATTTTTTTCTCGTGAACATTTACGTAGGTAATCTTTACTGGTCGATGACAAATGAGGACCTGGCCGCACTGTTTCAACAATATGTC
>JBKDJT010000016.1:0-2631 GCA_046345435.1 Bacteroidota bacterium | reverse complement strand
CAATAATTTTCATATATCATCAAATCTTCGTGTGATATCCTGAATGTTACAGATTTATCCTTTTTTGCCTTTTGCAGATTATTGTTTTTTATAGTCATATATCATTTTTTATAGTGTCATATATTCAAATCATTTCCAATCGACAGAGGAAATATCCCATACAATCGTAGGTATATCATCCCATCTCAAAGGGGTATCATCCCATATATCCGTAGGTATATCATCCCATCTCAAAGGGGTATCATCCCATACAGGAAGGTGGTTTTTCCATCTCGGTAATATCCATTCCTTCGCTGTTCTTTCACTGTTATTCCATTGTTTTTCCATTGTTTTTATGATTTTAAGTAACCATTTTTTCAAATAACCTGTGCATATTATCACTAGGCATATAACCCGATAAACACCTTCCTGACATCATACAAAACCAATCATTTCCCCGCCATTGATAAATAGCAGTTTCGACAGGTTCAATATCATATTCCTGTGATTGTATTTCGTCGATATCTTCCTTTATCATCCTGACATTTCCAAAAGGTTGAAAGGTTCGTTTACCATACATACATTGGAAAATATGGTCGAGTGCTGGTAAACATAATGACCGATCCTTCGCCACTAGTTTTGTTGTGTACTTAAATAATTCTTTCAGTGTATCATCATCCACAGGTCTTATATGCTGACCTTGTTCGTCAATCTTTATATTTTGGTTTCTAGTTTCTAATATCCATTTTTTTACAATGGTTTGCGCTATGTCATACCCATCGACAATCAAATGAAAGTGAGGATGATATTTGTCTTCCTCGATATTGTAAGTACATTCTAGTTTACGAATACCATTACAGGCAATTCCTTTGCGTCTTATTGACCTAATTACCTTTGTCAAAGATTTTATCCTGCCATTTATTGCATCCTTTAATTCGCTCCTATTGACCGTTACACGCGTCAGGGTAACAAAGTATGGTTCATTCATTTTAGCAATCACAGGTTCATATCCATTTATCAATTTAGCAGTGCGGATATTGTTACAGGTCGTACACCACCGATTGTTACAATACTTTGATATCAGTTTTTTGCCTTCCTGGACTATTAAGGTTGAGCAACTTTCAACGGTTCGTAGGTATTGTTCGCGAAGTGGGGTATCGAGTTGTGATAACTCCAACGCTAACCTTTTGCTGAAATATACCCTTCGTGCCTTCCTTTTTAGGTTTGTAGGGGGGTGTTTTGGGTGGGGGGGGTGGTCGAGTTGTGCTAACTTATCAAGTATTAACCCATCATTTGACCGCGGATGATATGTAAGTGATTGATTTACAATCCTTTTTATATCCTTTGTAGTATTAACCGCCTGTTGTACCTTCGTCATCTAGTTAGATTTTACAACCGCTTTCTCCTAAACATACCAGCGTCGAGGATTGAGCGGTTTTTCTTTACATCAAATTTATTGCAGTTGTCTTACATATAGGTAAAACCTTTTTCCACAGATTGCGGATATCTAACCATACACCCCACCCCCTCAAATGATATGATGATATTGATTTTACGCTACGCTCCAAATCAAAGCGAAGTTTGATACAATAAAGTGCCAAAACTGTGATATATGCGCGACAGATACCTACATATATTTTTTTTCTAGTGTGCGATAATGGATGATATACACCCGCGTAATGACACCCTTAAAATCATATACACGCGCGACAGATAGCGAAATAATGATATGTTCGATATACGCGCGACAGATACCCAAAAAATACACCCGCGTAATGACACCCCGAAAATCATACACCAGCGTTATGACACCCAAAAAATGATATACGCGCGACAGATAGTGGGATATTGATATATGACCAGGACACCAGGACACCGTTATTGCACCGTTTTTTATAGTGTCAAATTTGTAAGATTTAACCTTGCAGACACCTGTTATTCGCCTGTTATTCGTCTGTTATTGCAAAAGTTGAGTTTTGACACCTGACCGCTAAAAATGGCAAAAATCAGTATCTAAATTCCCACCTGACCAAAAGTGTAAAAAAAATGTTTAATAACTAGCATTATGTTAAATAGGATGAAAGTTGAATTTTCCCACCTGACACCATTTTTTAGTGTGTCGAATTCATCTAATTTTCAGCAAAAAAGTAATAAAAAAAGCGGATGATACCACCCGCCTGTTTTGACACATCAGTTTATTGTTTACATACCACCCCTTCGCTAAAATAGGTTATATGCTATCTTTCAACTGACACACGAATTTAATTGATTTTTAATGGTCGAGCGGATAAATTCAGACACCTTCATTTTTCTAGTCAGGCAATAATTTTCATATATCATCAAATCTTCGTGTGATATCCTGAATGTTACAGATTTATCCTTTTTTGCCTTTTGCAGATCATTGTTTTTTGTAGTCATATATCATTTTTTATAGTTTCATATATTTAAATTATTTCCAATCGACAGGGGTAATATCCCATAAAATCGTAGGTATATCATCCCATCTCACAGGGGTATCATCCCATATATCCGTAGGTATATCATCCCATACAATAGGTATCATATCCCATTTTGTAGGGGGTGTTTTCCATCTCGGTAATATCCATTCCTTCGCTGTTCTTTCACTGTTATTCCATTGTTTTTCCATTGTTT
>JBKDJT010000015.1:0-2546 GCA_046345435.1 Bacteroidota bacterium | reverse complement strand
ATCAAAGATAATTAAATGTTGTTTTTCTGGTAAATTATCAAAATTATAATTCATAACAGTTTCAATACCTTCATGTATCTCTAATTCGTCTGGTGATAAATTATCTTCCAAGTAATTATATAATTGTTCGTTTTTATCTTGTGTGAAAATTAATATTTTTTCAAATGTATTTTCCAAACAATTTAATATATTGAGTAAAATATTTGACTTTCCTGAACCACTCGCACCGCAAATAACCATTCTTAGATTTGGATGTTTTAATGGTTGTAGAATTGGATCATATGTTGGATTATGGTATTCTTTCGCATATTTTTTAACTGCGTCTAATTCATAAAAATTTATAATTGGTTTTGGTGTATTTGATTTCTTAGATTTATTAGATTTTTTCATATTTATATATTTATTTGAGATTTTAATATTTAATATTTTATTATATAACTTACACCTATGGAATTCGGATAAGTATCGGCATTATTTTCTGCGTGAGAATTTGAATCATATGATTTTCCATCAGTCCAAAATGAACCTGATGTATTATCTGCTATTCGTCTCACAATTGATGGATCTTGAGGAGCAATTTTATAATCTCCTTTACCTCTATCTACATATATGTGTGCGTGAGAACCTACATTTGATTGTTGAACATTTCCAACATAAAAAACAGGTGATGTATTTGTCCAATAACCACTCGTTCCTACACCTTTTAAATATGCCCCTCTCAAATCTGGTAAATAAAAATATTCTGGAGTTTGTGTTGTATTATATAAAAAATTTTGTCCAATAACAGCATATAATTGTGGAAAATCTGACTGTCTTACTAACGAACCCATACACCATAAATAACCAGTTGGTGGCGATATCGAATAGTTAGCACCATATGCTAAAATTGTCCCTGTTGGAACTGATGGAGTTTGTGGAATTGAATTTATTATTGATGTTATTAAATTTCTTAAATAAGTTTCAGTCATTGCGGTTGTTTGTTGTGTTCCGTCTGAAAATGTTAATTTATCCATTACTTTTGCTTTATTTAATTGTGTTTCATATTCACTTATTCTTATTCCACAAGCCGGTTGTGATGACCAAGCAACTAAAGATAAAACCGCTCCAGATTGATAATTATTATTTGCAACTATTAAATTATCGCCTGATTGAGTTACAAAATTATATGATCCAACTGTTGCATTTGGCACAAATATAAACCCTTTATTATTGACATCCAAATTTGTTTGTTGTAATGGGAATGAATTATATTTTATCATTTGGGTATTTGTTGAAGTATTATTATATTTTGTAAAATCTAACAATGAATTATTTAGAAATATTCTTTGAACATATAAATCATTTATTCCTGTCATATTAATATTTTTATCAATTGTTAATTGTTTCATTATTCCAGTTTCATCACGATTTTGAATTACCATATTCCCTCCATTATATGTGTTATTTATTACATATGACCCACTTGTTGTATTGTGTGTCAAATTTGGTAAATTTATTTGATTACACGAAATACTATTTATTCCTGTCATATTTAAATTTGAATCTATTGTTAATGTGTTTGCATTTCCAAATGAATCATAATTTTTTATTTTGAATGAACTTAATGGCGTATTGTTATCGATTATTAAATTATTAATTAAATTGTATATCTTTATATTCTCAGTAAATTTAAATTCTGATGCTTTCATTGATGTCGATATTATTTGATTTGGTATAGATAAATTACCTTCCGAATCAAATAAATATTCTATCGTTGAAGTTCCCGTTTTTGTTATCAATTTTATCCCTCGATTTGATGTATTATTAATTATTCCTAAATTGTCCTTTCCATCATTCTTTATTTGGAATAATGTTGAATTTAACCAAATTTCAGAACATTTGACTTTATTACAATTCACATCATTTACGCCTGATATATTTCCAAATTGGTCAAATTGAATATTTTTTATTCCTCCTCCTCCATCTCGTATTTTTAATATTATAGTTCCTGAATTATTATTATTTTCAATATTCAGAATTGTTCCACTCTCTATTATTTGACTTGATTGTGTTGTGGTTTTATCTTTGATTATTAAATTTGTGAATTTATTTTCTCCTGACCAGAGATTATTTGATGACAAAAAATTATTTAAACCTTCAGTAATAATATTTGGATTAAATGCTGTTGTTTGTTCTGTATTATCTTTATAAAAAATTATTTTTCCCGTACTTGAAATATTGACTGTTGTTACATTTAAGTTTTCAATATTTTCATTAAAAACATTTTCACCTATATTTATATATCGTTCGTCTAATTGTGCAATTTGGTCATCTCTTAAATTTGCGACATTATCTTTTTTCCACTGATATGGATTAAAAACATATCCAGAATCGTCCATCTATATAATATATCTATATTATATAAATTCATAAAAATATTTAGGCATAAAAATCACAAACAAAATCAAGAATCCATATTGACGCTGGTGTTGCTCTCATATTCGTTAATTCCCATTTAAACATATTAAACTTGTCTGTTGACGCTAATGTTGTCGGAACATTTGCAG
>JBKDJT010000014.1:0-2634 GCA_046345435.1 Bacteroidota bacterium | reverse complement strand
AGGCTATGGCTTCTCCAAGAGAACTTACATGGATCTTTTCATAGATACGCTTGGCATGGGTATTAATCGTATTGAAACTAATATTCAGCTTGTCGGCTGCCATTTTATAACTTAACCCCTCTGACAGCAATTCAAGCACCTGTATTTCTCTGTCTGTAAGAGGATGTTCTAATTGTTTTGGCTGAAAATAGTCAAGCACTTTTACAGCAATGGAAGGATTCATCACCGCACCGCCTTCATAAACTTCTTTTATGGCCTGTAAGATGCGCATCGGCGGATCCATTTTCAGAATATATCCGTTTGCACCGTTACGGATGCATTCAAATATTTTATCTGCATCATCAAAAACAGTTTGCATGAGCACCCTGATATGAGGGAATTTTCGGCGGATCTCTTTGAGCCCCTCGATGCCGTCTACTCCCGGCATATGAATATCCATCAGCACTACATCCGGTGAAGCCTTTTCCATTTCCTCTTCCACATGAATACAATTCGGTGCTTCACCGCAAAAAATATAATCGGGGCTCAGATCGATCAGCGACCTTAGGCTGTCGCGCCGGGCATGATTGTCGTCGTATATGAATATGCGGATGTCCACAGGCAGATAAATTAAGTTGGCAGCTGCATGCAAGCTACTTATTATTCAAGTAAATGCTTGTCCCTAATTTTGACGAACGGAAGAAAGAGGACAAGACAAGATAACTAGAGTACCCTTTTCCGATAATTTTATTTCAGCATTGCCATGTAACTCCTGAATTCGTTGCTTGATATGTTCGAGTCCGTTCCCAACTCTTTCATTTTTTTGTACGATGCCTATTCCATTGTCCTCAAGCTCAAAAACAAGCATCTTGTTCTCAATTCGTATTTCTATGCGAACTTCTGTAGCCCTGCTGTGTTTTGCCACATTATTCATGGATTCTTTTCCAATCAGCAATAAATTTTTACGCGCTGCCATACCCGTTATCAAATCGTCCAGATTTTCTGGGTACTGAAACGAAAAACGTATTCCGTTGTCACTCAGGAAGGCGCCGGCATAACTTTTCATCTTGAGGGAAAAGGATGCATTGTTGCCGTCTGCTCTTTTCATACTCCATACGATGTCATTCATATTAGCCATCACATCTGCACTTTGTGCTGCTATTTTCTGCAACATCTCTTTCGCTTTTTCAGGTTTTTCCTTCATCGACTGATCGGCAAGGGTTGCATAGATATGCATACTGCTCAAGGATGCACCAATATCATCATGAAGGTCTTGACTGATCTTCTGTCTAATACGAGAAACTTCCAGACGCTGCGTTAAAAAATTACGGTAAACAAAGAATGCAATCACAAAAATGAGCAGTCCCGCCAACGCTAATCCCAGACGCGTGTTAGCCAAGTTTTGTTTTTGCTGGGCATCACTAATCTCCAGACCGGAAATTCGTTGCTCGTTTTCCAATCCGG
Organism: Bacteroidota bacterium; assembly: GCA_046345435.1. Taxonomy (GTDB): domain Bacteria; phylum Bacteroidota; class Bacteroidia; order Chitinophagales; family Chitinophagaceae; genus Lacibacter. The sequence continues at coordinate 1,191 of JBKDJT010000014.1, read as the reverse complement.
CTTTTAATATAGTTTGCATTTGTGTGTTTCCCGTACCTATATTAACAGTTTCAATTTTTGATTTTGTTCGCATTAAACGAATGAGTAAGGACTGAGCGCCCAGCTCCTCCACAATTTTAACAGCATCCCTTAAAAAGCGAAGTGAATAATAGGGATTAATATCAGGATTCATCTCGAGCAAATTCATTCCTTTGATCAGTGCTTTTTCAGACTCTGTCGCATTGCCGATCTTAAACATAGTAGAGGCCAACCCGGCAAATGCCTGTAGCTGAATATCCACATCTTTACTTTCAGCAGATTCTTTTTCAGATACCTGAAAATAGTATAGTGCACTATCCGGTTTATTCAAGGCCTCCCATACTTCTCCCATCCCATAATGCGCCACAGCAATGCCACGGGATTCTTTTATCTCTTCTGCCATTGCAACAGAAAGATGATAGTCTATTAATGCCGAATCAAATGACCCTTTTTTAAAGTACAATTCAGCCCGATTGCCGTAAATATGATGCGGATCGGAAAGACTTGGATAACTATTTGTATTTACAGGTTGCTTTGCTAAACGAATCGCCTGATTAAAATGAAAAAAACCCTGCTGTATACTGTCCATATTCACAAAAAACAAACCAAGAAAGTTGTGACTATCTGCTTGTAATACTGAATCTTTCAGGGCTTTTGCCATTTCCAGTGCTCTGAAACTTTCCTGCAAGCCCAATTGATGTAGATTGGTATAATAATAAACTTCTGCCTGACGCGTCAATAAAAGATAGTTGGCAGATGATATTCTTTTATAGGGAATCTTTGCATGTATCTGATTAAGCCACCATTGAGCAGAATCATAGTGCTCCATATCCATACACTTATCAGCATTGACCAACCATATACGGGAAATTGAATCTGTTTCACCTTCGGAAAGTAGATGCACATTATTTTTCTCTTCTTTAGCTGTACAAGCTAAAAACATTCTGACAACTACGAGTGTAAAAATCAGATACCTAAAATATGATTGTAAGTTTTTTTTCATCATCAACTCAAATATTTCCCTACGATTGGCATTCTTCTACCAACACCAAAAGCTTTCGGACTAATACGGATAATCGGACAAAACTGATTGCGTTTGTATTCATTCATATTTACAAGTCGCAATACGCGATCCACTAATGCAGCATCAAAGCCCATCGCTTTGATCTCATT
>JBKDJT010000013.1:0-3215 GCA_046345435.1 Bacteroidota bacterium | reverse complement strand
TACCTTTTTTGTAAGATCACTTTTCGGAGGACCTCCCATTCGGATGGATCTTTCCTTAAAGCGAATGCTGAATGAATTGGCGCCCAGAATTGAAAAATTTTCATAGAGGCTCTGATTCATCGCTTCTATTGCAGTGATGATGCCTATAAGTGCCATAATCCCAAATGCAATTATGGATACAGTAATACCCGTTCTTAATTTATTAGAACGAACGGTTCGCCAGGATAAACTGATGATGTCTGCAATCTTCATAAATCTTTCAGCAACGAAGATAAGCTATGACGAGAGCAGGAACGCAGAAATTGGAAGAGCGGTGAATCTACGCGACCAGCCAGTTTAAAAGTAACTGATAAGGAAATACACCAAGCGCTATCAGAAGTATCGCACCTGCCAGTAATAACCACCTAAATGAAAGTGTTTCTGCTTTAATAAACGACTCTTCTGAAGAAGCCGGTTTAAAGTACATCGCCTGAATCACTCTGAAATAATAATAAACGCTGATGGTTGCAAGCACTACAGCCGCAATGACGAGCCACAAGAATCCTCCTGTTTTAACTACAGATGCAAGCATAAAATATTTTGCAAAAAAACCGGCAGTAAGCGGGATACCAGCAAGCGATAATAAAAATACGGTCACACAAAAAGCAACCATCGGATGTCTGGACGCAAGTCCGTTAAACCCATCATAAGTGTAATCTTCCATTCTGATAAGAACAGCAAAAATCCCGATTGTCGCAATGCAATAGGCGGGCGTATATAATAAAAGCCCCTGCCTTGCAAGGTCATTACCGGAAAAGACTGCAAGCAACATAAATCCAGCTTGAGCAATGGAAGAATAAGCCAGCATACGTTTTACGCTTTGCTGGTAAACTGCAGTTATATTTCCAATCAGTAAAGTGGCAACTGTCATGAGTGCAAGAGGCAATTGCCATTTTGCACTCAAATCAGCAAAACCGAATAAAAACAAATTGGAGAAAGCAACGAAAGCGGCCAGTTTCACAATGGCTGCCATAAATGAAGTAAACACCGTCGGCGCTCCGTCATATGCATCCGGAGTCCAGAAGTGAAAGGGAGCTGCAGAAACTTTAAAACCCAGTGCCACAAGAACAAACACAAGCCCCAACGGAGTAAATACCCCTAAACCCGGTCTTGCTTCTGTAAGTAGTCTGTCTAGCTGAAAACTACCCGATGCGCCGTATAAAAAAGCAATACCAAGCAATAAAATACCGGTGGAAAACGCTCCTGTAAGAAAATATTTAAGGGAAGCTTCATTACTCTTTAAATTTCGTTTATCACTTCCCGTTAGTATAAACAATGGAATAGAAACGATTTCGATACCAATAAATAAAATGAGCAGATTATTGAAAAATGTAACCAGACCGATACCTGCCATCACAAAAAACATCAATGCAAAATATTCATACGGATGATTGCCAACCTCTGTCACCTGTTTTGCGCTGAGTAAAAGATAAAAAAGGAAAGAGATCAGCAAAAGTTCTAAAAAGATGTAGCCATAAAAATCGTATTGCAAAAGACCATTAAATGTGGAAGTAGTAATGGAAATTTCGTTAATATCAAGTGTATTTGCAACAAGCAACAGAATCGCACCGATGATTGCAATATTTACAGAAACTGATTTGCGCGGGAAGAATAATCCCGAAAACATCAGCACTATACCCCAGATTGAAGAAATAATAATCAAATTCATTGCGTATTCATTTTATCATCCTGCAAAACAGGAGTTATACTTTCTCTGTTATTGTTTTAATTAAAGATTTTCAATAAGAACGTAACCGAATTTTCTGTCAGCCGGAAAAAAATACCGGGGTACAATCCTCCGACAAAAATCAGTATACATATTAAAACTAAACTAAGTGTTGCTCCAACGGGAATTACACTAACCGAATCCGCACGTTCTGTTTTGTCGCCAAGAAAAACATGCTGAATCATTCTTAGCGTGTACACAGCCCCAAAGATGATACTTAATCCCGCAGCAACAGCGTACCACACTCCTGCTTTAAACAATGCATTGAACATCAGAAACTCTCCGATAAAAGCATTTGTAAGCGGCAAAGCAATATTTGCCAGTGCTACGATCAAAAGAAGAATTGCCAACATCGGTGAGCTTTGTGCCAGTCCGCCCAGCTCGCTGATTTTTCTTGTGCCGGTTTTTTGTTCGATGATGTCTGCCACAATCCACATACCGAGCACATTCACACCATGACTAAACATTTGAATCATAGCGCCATTGTATCCGCCTTCATTGCCGGCAAACAATGCAGCATTGATTAATCCGATATGCGCAATCGATGAATAAGCAATCAATCTTTTAAGATCATCCTGCTTCATCGCAATAAAGCTTGCATACAACATCCCTGCGATGCTCAGCCACATCACTATGGTGCTGTATTGTAATACTCCTCCAGGCAAAAGAGGGAATAACCATCTGATCACTGCAAACAATCCCATTTTCACCATCAGTGCACTCAATACCATTGTCACAGCAGTAGGCGATTGCTCATATGCATCGGGTTGCCACGTATGAAATGGGAATACCGGCATCTTCACGGCAAATGCAACAAAGAACAACCAGAATAACCATGATTGCTGTGCAGACGACAATTTAACATCAGAGAGAGCTTGCAAAGAAAATGATCCTCCTGCCTGGTATGCCATGTATAACAATCCGGCAAGCATGAGAAGTGATCCAAAAAATGTGTAAATGAAAAATTTAAACGTAACGGCAATCCTTTTTTCTCCTCCCCAAATGGACCAGAGAAAATAAACAGGGATTAATGCCAGTTCCCAGAAAAAGTAAAACAACAAACCGTCAGCTGCGAGAAAAACACCATTCACCCCTGCTTGTGTTAGTAACAGCAATGCAAAAAAATTATTGGATGAACGAATGTCATTTTTCCAGATTGCGAGTGTAATTAGAACATAAACAACCGCAGAAAGCAAACACATTAAAGCAGCAGCTCCATCCATTTGAAGCGAAAAAGAAGCACCAATCAATGAAAGCCAGTCGGCCTGAAAAGAAGCATTGGCTGCCTCTCCGCAAAATAAATGACATAGAACTGCAGCCAGTGAAGAAAACGAAACCAGCAGGGTCCAGATACGTGCAACCTGATCCGAGCGGAGGAGAAAATTAAGTAAGCCGCCGGCTAAAGGAATCAGGATCAATAATAATGAGATCATATATAGTGATAAAGAAT
>JBKDJT010000012.1:0-6169 GCA_046345435.1 Bacteroidota bacterium | reverse complement strand
GAATCTTACAGCGGCCCCCGGTTTGTAAATGGCATTTTTCAGAATAACCCGAATTAAGTAAATTGCTTCTATGCAAATCGAAATACGCGATTTACTTAAAAAAAATCAATTAAGCGTTACGGATAGCCGTCAACGAATTCTGGCCCTTTTTTTAAATAGCGACGGAGCCCTTTCTCATGCAGATATTGAGAAAAAAATTGCAGACGGGATTGACAGAGTTACTATTTACCGAACACTTCAGATTTTTGAGGAAAAAGGGATTATCCACAACATTCCTTCATCTGACAACACAGTCAAATACGCACTTTGTAAGGAAGATTGTGCAGAAGGACACCACCACGACAACCACGTTCATTTTGTATGTGACAGCTGCTACAAAACTATTTGTCTGGAAAATGTACATGTTCCTGAAATTAAGCTTCCGAAAGGTTTTTCTCCAAGAGAATCAAATATGGTTGTAAGCGGAGTGTGCAGCGAGTGTTTATAAAAAACGATTGACAAGAATTTGTTTAGCACAAGCAATTGAATTGAAAGCATCAAAAATCTAACATTAAAAATATGGAGGCATATAAAATACAGATTATAGAAACAATTATTACTCTCCTTATTTCTGTTGTTATTAAGTTTTCATTCAGATATTTTGTCAGACTTACAATCATAGATTCATATTTTAAAAATGCAGAAAGAAAAGACGTACTTAAGCTGATTAATCTTCTCCTTTTAGTAATTGTATGTCTTGTTATTGTGTCCATTTGGAGTGTGAAGCAGGAAAGCCTTCTCATTTTTGTAAGCTCACTGCTTACAGTTTTTGGAGTTGCTCTTTTTGCCGAGATGTCTATTCTTTCAAATATTACGGCTTGTCTTATTCTTTTTTTTCATCACCCAATCAAGGTGGGCGATACTATTTCGATCACTCATGAGGGAAATCATATAGAAGGAGAGTTAACTGATATAACCTACTTTTTTGTTTTTATTAAAACATCCAACCGTGGATTGCTTACTGTGCCAAATGCGGCTTTGCTGAAAAGCTCCTTCCTTGTGATAGATAAAACAACCAATAAAACACATGAATGATTTGCAAAAAAACAATCATTTTCATTTTCTGTGTTGCTGTAATAAAGCAGTCAACGTTTTCTCAGCAATATGATTTAGGAAGCTGGAATATTTTAAATCTGAAATACAACAGAACTAATAAACTGAGTTTTTTCGGAGAGGCGCAATTGCGCTCATTGAAATTTTATAACAACTATCATTATTACGAGTACAAGGGAGGGTTTAACTACAAGCTGAATAAATCGTTTCAGTTATCACTTGGAGCAGGGTCGTATCAAACATTCGGAGAAGGAGGCAATTTTGTTCGCCCAAAAAACAACGACGAGATCAGGTTGTGGCCTCAGCTGATTCTCTTTCAGGAAATAAACAGATTTAAAATAGAACAGCGTTACAGGGCCGAATTAAGATGGACAAGCAATGGTTACAGAAATCGTTTTCGTTACAGGATAGGCGTATCGTATCCGTTTGGCGAGGAAAGAAAAGGCTATAAACTCTTTATGATTAGCCTGAGCAATGAGTTATTTTTTACAGACAATGAACCTTATTTTGAACGAAATCGCTTCCAAGCTTCATTGAACTTTAAACCATCAAAACTATCTACAATTCAGATTGGCTATTTGCACCAGTTCGATTACAGAATTAATGATGAAACTGGTAGAGACTTTTTGGTTGTCGGATTTTTCTATGAATTGTTTAGAAGAAAAACCACACAAATGCCGGCTCAAACAGAATTAAAAGATTATTAATAAAACAGAGATCGTAAGTTATATATCTACATTCCGTATTCACTCAGAAATTTAATGCGCATCAGTTTTAGTTGTTCCCAGCTGTAATTGCCATCTTCAAGTTCCTGCTGGGCAATACGAAGATCGCTTGTTGTGCAGCTCTTGAAATATTCAATGATTTCTTCCTGCTCATATTCGTCTAGCCATTCATTTACTGCATAGTCCAAACGAAGTTTAGTTCCGCTTGCCGCAATGGTTTCCATTTCTTCAAGCATCTCCCCCATTTTCCATCCTTTTGTTTTGGCAATTGTTTCAAGAGGAATACGTTTGTCTACATTCTGTATAATAAAAACCTTGTCACCGCTTTTATTGACAACACTTTTCATTACAAACTCTTCCGGCTTTTCAATTTCATTCTCCTCTACGTACTGTGCAATCATTTCAATAAACGGCTTACCATATCGCAAAGCTTTTCCTTTACTTACTCCCTGGCATTTTTCAAGTTCGGCCAGCGTTGTCGGATAGAGCGTTGCCATATCCTGCAAAGAGTTTTCGAGAAAGATCACAAAAGGAGGAAGCGATTTTTTCTTTGCTTCTTTTTGCCTGAGCTCTTTCAGCATTTCAAACAGTTTATCATCTGTCGCTGCAGCTCCACCAACACTTTCTCCCGATTCTTCATCATCTTCGTTTGCCTCTTCGTATAAATTGTTCAGCACAATCGGGAACGATTTTGGCTTTTTGAGAAATGCTTCTGTTGCTTTAGTGAACTTTAACAAGCCGTATTCCTCAATATCTTTTTGCAGCAAACCCGACAGCAACATCTGACGAATCAAAGAATTCCAGAAATGTTCCGGCTGATGGTTGCCGCTACCGAATACTTCAAGTTCATCGTGCCTGTACATCTTTATCTGAGAAGTAAGCTTACCGGTTAATACAGGTAAAACATACTCAGCGGGGAATCGCTCATCAAGGGCGCGAACAATTTTCAATACTGTTACGGCTTCGTCTTTTGCTTCGATCTTTTCCTTCGGATGAAGGCAGTTGTCGCAACCGCCGCAGTTATCTTTCGGATAAACTTCGCCAAAATAATGCATCAGGATATGACGGCGGCAAACAGAACTTTCTGCAAAAGCTACCGTTTCCTGAATCAATTGCGCACCTACTTCTCTTTCACTAAGGGGTTTATCTCGCATTAGGTGTTCGAGTTTGCTTACATCTTTGTGAGAGTAGTATAAAATACATTTCCCTTCCATGCCATCTCTTCCGGCACGCCCGGTTTCCTGGTAATAATTTTCAATGCTCTTCGGAATATTAAAGTGAATCACAAATCTGATATCGGGCTTATCGATTCCCATTCCAAATGCAATAGTTGCAACGATTACCTGTACGTCTTCATTCAGAAACTGATCTTGCCTTTCTGCTCTTAATTTACTGTCGAGGCCGGCGTGATAAGCAACCGCTTTGATGCCGTTTGCCATGAGCAGATCTGCAAGCTCTTCTGTTGTTTTGCGGTTAAGTGTATATATAATACCGCTTTTCCCTTTGTTTTGGGAAATAAACTTCACGATACTTTTAACGGTCTGCTCTTTTTTAATTTTAGGTTGAATCTCGTAGTACAGATTTGTGCGGTTAAAAGAGGAAATGAAAATATCCGGATTTCGCAGTCCGAGATTTTTTACAATATCACTTTGCACTTTTGGAGTAGCTGTTGCCGTTAGTGCAATCACCGGTATATCAGGGTTGATCTCGTCCATCATTTCGCGCAACCTTCTGTATTCCGGACGGAAGTCGTGTCCCCATTCACTGATACAGTGTGCTTCATCAACGGCAAAAAATGAAATTTTTAGGTCGGAAAAGAATTCAATGTTTTCTTCCTTGGTGAGGGTTTCAGGAGCAACATAGAGCATCTTGGTTCTTCCGCTCAGCAGATCGTCGTGTACCACACGTGTTTCTTTTTTAGACAATGTGGAATTCAAAAAATGCGCCACATCGTCTTTGCTGCTGTAACCTCTTACCAGATCAACCTGGTTTTTCATCAAGGCAATAAGCGGACTCACGATAATGGCAACACCCTCACTTACAAGTGCCGGCAGCTGATAGCAAAGGCTTTTACCTCCGCCGGTGGGCATGATCACAAAAGTATCGCGCCCTGCAAGAAGGTTTTTGATTACTTCTTCCTGCGTACCCTTAAAGGCATTAAAGCCAAAATTAGTATGAAGCGCATCATACAAAAACTCATCAGATACGGTCCCTTTTGCAGTAAGACTGTTTGTTGAATTATTTTTATCGGATATCTCAACTTTTTTCGTTCGAGACGAAGGGTTGACTGTTTTTTTCTTTACGGTACTCATTTCCGGACTCCTCCTGGTTTTTGTTATAAACTTGTAAAATGCTCGGCTGCTTGTTGCCGAAAATCGACCTTAAATAATGTCGAAGCGGTGTTTTAAAGGGCAACGAAGGTAAAAAAATTAAGCCCTGCTACCTCTTGTAATTCTTTAAAAGACTGCTAAAACTGGTCGGCTTCTTGAATTTACGCTTAATTCTTCGGAAAACAGCGGAAAAGAACGGAAAAATTGGCGTTAATTCCTCTCTTTTTCTACTGATTTAAAGTAGGTTTGCCCTCTGATGGAATACCGTAAACCGGCTGAGGCGGCACAACAAACCATTCTGCTTGAAGCAGAGGCGGTTAAGCAATTGGCTTCTTTGATCACAGAAGATTTTTCACGGGCAGTGGACTGCATTCTGAACTCAAAAGGCCGGCTGATTGTAAGCGGTATTGGAAAAAGTGCGGTGATTGCCCAGAAAATTGTCGCCACCCTCAATTCCACCGGCACCCCTTCGGCTTATTTACATGCAGCAGACGCCATTCACGGCGATCTGGGTATGATTTTACAGGATGATGTGGTACTGATTATCAGCAAAAGCGGAGACACTCCGGAAATCAAGGTGCTCACACAGCTGATTAAAAGTTTTGGCAACCAGCTAATTGCGATGGTTGGCAACCTCTCCTCTTATCTGGCATTGCAGGCGAATATGGTGCTGAATACAACAGTTAGCCAGGAGGCTTGTCCCAATAATCTTGCGCCAACCAGCAGCACAACGGCTCAGATGGTAATGGGAGATGCCCTTGCGGTAGCGCTGATGGGACAAAGAGGGTTTACAAGTGCTGATTTCGCCAAATTTCATCCCGGCGGAGCGCTTGGAAAGAAGCTTTACCTCAGGGTTGCTGATTTGTATATTCAAAATGAAAAACCGCAGGTGCAATCGGATTCCTTGCTGAAGGATGTGATTCTGGAAATTTCTAAAAAGAGGTTGGGGATGACTGCGGTGATAGATGAAAAAGGGTTATTGATAGGGATCATAACAGACGGAGATCTGAGGCGCATGCTTGAAAAAAACACGCAGCTAACAGATATCAGAGCCGATCAGATCATGACACCATCTCCTAAAACCATAGACGCAGACGCTTTGGCAATTGATGCAATGGAGTTGATGCGCGCAAATAATATTACTCAGCTACCGGTAGTTGTTGACAAGAAATATGCCGGCGTTATTCACCTGCATGATTTAATCAGAGAAGGGATTCTTTGAGTGCAGCAATGCTAAAATTAATAAGATGACAAAACCTCTCTACAGTCCAAAGTCGGAATCTAGTAATACACATGCAAATTATTATGTAGCCATCATGGCCGGTGGTATCGGAAGCAGGTTCTGGCCGATGAGCAGGACTTCTTATCCGAAGCAGTTCCTTGATATTTTACATACCGGCAGAACTTTGATACAATCAACTTATGATCGTTTTCGCCAGTTTATTCCGGAAGAAAATATTTATGTGGTTACAGCGGCAGAGTATACGGAAATAGTTAAAGAGCAACTGCCGGAATTATCTCCACAAAACATTTTAAGTGAACCCTCGCGCAAGAATACAGCACCATGCATTGCTTACATCTCTCACAAGTTGCATCTGGTTAATCCAAACGCTTTGTTGATATGTGCACCTGCCGATCATATTATTCTTGACGGGCCGGTGTTTACCAAAGTTTGCCTAGATGCCTTTTCATTTGTAGGACATATCAATGCGTTGGTAACACTGGGAATTAAGCCAACTTATCCTAATACAGGATATGGTTATATACAACAAGAATCTTTGCCTGTGGCGGATAATATTTTTAAGGTTAAATCATTTACCGAAAAACCGAATCTGGAGCTGGCAATAACATTTCTTGCTAGCGGAGATTTTTTATGGAACGCAGGGATTTTTCTTTGGAGTCTTCGAAGTATTCTCAAAGCGTTTGAAATGCATTTGCCGGAAATGAATGAGTTGTTTGAAACGGAGAAAAATTTATTCAATACCCCATCAGAGCAGGAAGCCATTGAGCGCATCTATCCAC
>JBKDJT010000011.1:0-3592 GCA_046345435.1 Bacteroidota bacterium | reverse complement strand
GCGGTAGAGTTCTTCTGTTTCTTCCCATAATAAATCAAGTCTGCGCGCGGCTCTTTCTAAACGAATGTTGTTTCTCACAATACCAACGTAGTCGCTCATCACCTGCTGCAACTCTTTCAGACTTTGTGTAATCAGAATCATTTCTTTTGGTGCTTGTGTGCCAATGGCATTCCATTCTGGCAAAGCAAGATGCTTAAGGTTACTGAGTTCGTCATATTTTTCAGTACTCTCAACAAAACTCCGGTGAGCAAAAACCATGGCTTCCAGCAATGAATTACTTGCCAAACGGTTGGCTCCGTGCAAACCGGTACTGGCACATTCTCCTGCAGCATATAATCCTTTTATAGATGTTTGCCCCCACTCATTGGTTTTTACCCCGCCGCAACTGTAATGAGCCGCTGGAGCAACAGGTATAAAATCTTTCAACGGATTAATCCCTGCTTTATTACATGTTTCATATATGGTTGGAAAATGTCTGATGAATTTTTCTGAGGGAATGACGGTGCAATCAAGCCATACATGTTCAGTACCGCTCAGTTTCATTTCATTGTCGATAGCCCGAGCCACTACATCACGAGGAGCAAGGTCTTTCCGTGAATCATATTTCAGCATAAAGGCGTCTCCGTTGTGGTTTCGCAAAATACCACCTTCACCCCTCACTGCTTCTGTAATCAGAAATGCCTGCCCGCGCTGACCCGGACGGTAGAAAGCGGTAGGATGAAACTGTATGAACTCCATGTTTTCAATACGTCCTTTTGCACGGTACACCATTGCCACTCCATCTCCTGTTGCAATGGAAGGATTGGTAGTGGTACGATATACTTGTCCGTTCCCCCCAGTAGCAAGCATGGTTACTGCAGAAGAAATGATTTCAATACGGCTGGTTTTTAAATTGTGGGCATATACCCCATAGCAAGTGATATCCGGTGTAGATTTAGTTACAAGATAACCGAGATGATGCTGGGTAATAAGATCAACGACGAAATAATAATTTACTACTTCTATATTCGAATACCTACGAATGGTTTCAAGTAGTGCTCTTTCCATTTCAGCTCCCGTAAGATCTTTGTGATGAAGGATACGGGATTCACTGTGACCACCTTCCCTGCCAAGAGCATAATCACCATCCTTTTCTTTATCGAACTTCGCACCCCAATCAATGATTTCCTGCAGACGCGAAGGCCCTTCTTTCACTACAAGATCCACGATCTCCTTTTTACACAATCCATCCCCGGCAATGAGTGTGTCTTCAATATGTTTGTCGAAGCTGTCGTTCTCAAGATCGTTCACGACAGCAATACCGCCTTGTGCATATTTTGTATTCGTTTCTTCTGCAGATTTTGTAACGACTAGTATTTTCTTATCCGGACAAGCCTCTGCAAGTTTAATAGCATAAGTCAATCCTGCAATGCCGCTGCCTATTACAAGAAAATCTGTTTGTTGCATAAAATATGGGGTCGTTGGCTAAAGAATGTTACGAGTTACGTGTTATGAGTTACAATCTAACCGAAAAACGCAAACAGTTAACGGATAACCGCTAACTGCCAACAGAAGCCGGCTCCACCCAGGCGCCGTTTTCTTTCAATAAAAGAATTAATTCATCAACAGCTACCTCGCTGTCTATATTGCGTTTGACAACTTCTTTTCCTTTGTATAATGTAATCTTTCCTACGCCACTTCCAACATAACCAAAATCTGCATCTGCCATTTCACCGGGTCCATTTACAATGCAACCCATGATTGCAATTTTTACTCCTTTAAGATGATTTGTGACAGAGCGGATCTTTGCAGTTGTTTCTTGTAAATCAAACAAGGTACGTCCGCAACTCGGACAGGAAATATATTCTGTTTTGGAAATGCGTGTACGTGTAGCCTGCAGAATACTGAAAGCAGTTTGATTTAAGAACTGTTCCACCGTTTCTTCAACATTCTGCCCGGTTATTGCATAACGTCGCCCACCTAGTCTTGCATGTTCTTCCTGAAATTGTAAACTACTTTCTTTGGTCATACCCAGACAAATACCATCACCCATACCATCGAGCAACAATGCACCACATTCCGTTGAGAAATGAATCAGGTGTTCATCTGCGGTTTGCCAATTACTGTCGGTCATCAATATCACCGGATTATTTACTCCTTTCTGCATCAATTCTACAAACATCCTTCTCACGCTTTGCATGGCGTTGCGATTTTTCGCAGATAAACACAAAACAACAGCAGGATCATTCGCCAGTGATTCTACAAAGGTGTAATCGTTGATAGGTGTCTCATCACTGAAACAATCAACCATCACAAAATTCTGATATCGGCTTTTAAATTCTGATTCCGAATAACCGCTATCCATAAACAACGGAACATATTTTTCTTCGCCACCGGGCGCTGCCGAAGATTGGTTCCATGTATCGGGATATACAATCACTTTCAATGTACCGGGTAATTCAAACTCGAGCAAACGATTTCCTGTAAATAAATAATCGGCGGCCTGGTCACCAATGGTCCACTTATCTGTATCTGCATCATATTTATACCCGATTCTTTCGAGTGATGAAGGTGTGATCGTTTCAACATGACTATAATCGGAAATAACAACCGGCACTTGTCCGCCACCAATATTACCTACAGCAAAAGAATGGCGTCGCTTGTATTCATAAGGAGAATACGGAAGACGATCAACAGCAGGCACTGCAACAGAAATTTTTTCAGTGTTAAGCTGATAACGTTTTACAAGATCACGGCAAACCGGTATTTCAAATTCAGGATCTTCGGTTAAGCTTACACGCACGGTATCGCCGATGCCGTCTTCTAGCAAAGTGCCAATACCGGCTGCACTTTTCACGCGACCGTCTTCTCCGTCGCCCGCTTCCGTTACACCAAGATGTAGCGGATAGGCTTCCCCAAACTCTTGCATCATTGTATTCACGAGCAAGCGGTATGCTTGTACCATCACCTGCGGGTTGCTGCTTTTCATACTGAGAACTATCTGATGAAACTGCTCATCGCGGGCAATACGCAAAAACTCCATTGCACTTTCAACCATACCGATAGCAGTATCACCATACCGACTCATAATGCGATCGCTGAGCGAACCATGGTTGGTGCCTATGCGCATAGCTGTACCATATTCCTTGCATATACGTACAAGAGGAGTAAAGCGATCACGAATACGATCTAGCTCTTCAAGATATTCGGCATCTGTATAATCAATTTGTTCAAACTTCTTTTTGTCAACATAGTTGCCGGGATTCACCCGTACTTTCTCTACTATGCGTGCGGCGATTTCAGCAGCATTGGGGGTGAAATGAATATCCGCAACTAACGGAGTATGATAACCGCGGTTACGAAGCTCATTTTTGATAACAAGCAGATTTTCAGCTTCTTTTTTTGAAGGAGCTGTGATACGTACCAGTTCGGCACCGGCTTCTATGCAACGGATGGTTTGTGCAACAGTGGCTGCCGTATCCATTGTATCGGTGGTGGTCATCGTCTGCACGCGAATCGGGTGCGGGTATCCAAGGAGAAGATCGCCAATGCGCACTTCTCTTGTCTTTAACCTGTTATAAGTAGTAAGCGAAGGAGTATAATACTGCATGTG
>JBKDJT010000010.1:0-6885 GCA_046345435.1 Bacteroidota bacterium | reverse complement strand
GGTCATCTCCTATGGGATTATTAATACTTCTTCTTTCCTGTAAAACAGGTTCGATATTATACCAAGCTAACCTTGAACGGTTGTATCCGTAAGCGAGATTATTGGAAAGACCTGCTTCGGGAAACAAATCAACACCAAAGCGGTCTTTCGAACCAAAGGGTGTGGAGGCGAGCGTCCAAGATATAAATGGAAAACGCAAATCGATTCCATTACGTGTTCCTTCAAAATCATCAATGTAAACCAAGCCGCCTTCTCCTTTTTCCGGTCTGATCTGACGGGCGGTACTTGGAAGAATACGGGCAGCTTCTCCATATAAAGTAATGGCTGAATTCTGACGAGTGGTATAAAAGGGCAAAGCATCTAACCATTTAGTCATCCGCTTCCAGTCGCTTCTGAAATTCAGGTCGCCTCCGATCATTGTATTTCGGATTGGATCATCGCCGTAGTTCATTTTGGTAAAGAAGGGACGCTCACCCAGACGCATAACCGCAGCTCCGATATTTAGTTGTCTTGTTTGCGTTTCGATGGCCTTATAATCTAGACGCAATGCCATAAAGTTTCGGTTCTGCATGCCGAATGTGGCATTGTTTTCAAAACCAACCTGAATAGGAAGGTTTGCGTTGATGATTGCCTGGTTGATAATTTTAACTGTACCAAGATTATAGTCAACTACATAATCAACATTCTCGCGCAGTGTTTGTCCGCCTGCTGTAACGGTCACCGATCCTTGCGGAACATTGAAAGCGCCGATAGGTATTTCTGAACTACCGCCGGCACTACGGGAAGCACCCTTAAAAACATATCGGTTTAACTGAGGTGACTGTTGCGCTACCCATTTAATAGAATCGTAGAGTGGATAAAACAAATATTTCTGTTTTAAAGCTGCAGCATCAGTTCCGCGGAAAATATATTCAAGATCTTTACCAAAAGGTTCCAGCAAAGGAAAGATGATGCGACTCTGCTGGGAGTTTACAGTAAAGCCCTCTATATAATCAAAGACACCATCCTGCTGCGGATCATTTTGATTATTTAGTCGATCAAGATTTACAAGTTCAAGTATTGGTCTTCCTTTTTCTTCACCTTCAGGGATATATCTTTTTTCACCACCACCCGGCTCCTGATAAAGAATGTTGAATTTAAAATCTTTTCTTTCCAGCTGACCATAACCAACAGCATAAACGTTTTTCATCATCAGTCTCCAGATAGGTAGCAATGGTCGTTGAGAAGTTGCCTTCAGCATTTTAAGAAACAATACCTTTTGAGTCCCGGCATTGTTGGCAGTTGTATCGGGTGTAACATCATTTGAAAATTCGCCGACCTGAAATACTTTACCATTTACGGTATATTGAAACGCAACACCAAGCACTTCATCCGGCTGCAACACTGTGTTAAGAGATATGAATCCAATTTGAGGATTAAAATAATATTCTTCGGGACGGAGTTTTCTTGCGAAAGTTCTTTCAAAATCCTGCACGGCAACAAGTCCGAGTGCTGACAGGCTGCTGGTAACGAGTGACGCATCCCTGTTAGCAGGATTATTTACGATACGCTGGTAAAGATCATTTGCTCCGTTATCGGGTAATTCGGAAGAAGTAAGAGAATTGATACTCTGGTTATAGGGTTGTTTTTCGCCGAGATCCATAAAAGCAACCACATTTCTGTTTTCAGTGGTAGAACCTGTTCTGTTGGTTACCCACACTTCCATACGCAGCACCTGAACCGGAGTTGTTACAGCAGGCAGGTTTTGCATGTTTTTATTGTAATTAATCCGGAAATATTGCGAAAGTAAAAAGTGCCTGTTTTCTTCGTATTCATCCGCTTTCACTTCAAAATTCTGCAAGCCCGCACCACCTTGCAATTGCATCTGCTGACGGCTTGAGTTTTGATTGGCTAGTACAGTTGTAATAAACAATTTACCAAACTGAAGTTCTGTCTTAATACCGAATAAAGTAGAAGCACCGGGCATTAAGGTTCCTCTGGCGGGGAAGGCAACGTTACCGGCTTCGATTTTTTTAATGATCTGATCAGCATTACCTGCATAATTCAGTTTAAGCTGGTTCTCAAACTGGAAATTTGCAAGCGTGTTGTAAGTAACAGGAAAGTTGAGTTTGTCTCCGATTTTAGCATTCAGCCCAAAATTAGCCTGCATATCAAAATCAAATCCGCCATTGCGTCTGGCAAGTTCGGGCAATGTAGGGTTTTTGATATTTTGGCCAATATAACCTGCCGTGAGTGTAACATCCCCCTGTGGTCTTATTTCAACTTTTGGAATACCTGTGTTGCTAAACATTCTGTTGAAAAAGCTTTCCCTAACCTGGAGATTGGGGTCAGTGATTTTTCTGTTCAGGTTGAGGATTGTATTTAATCTTCTCTGAAAATATTCCTGTTCGGCTTTCTTTGAAAGATATGCCTGCATCTCATCAAAACTCATCCAGCCGGGTTTACGAAGCCAGGTTCTGCCAATCTTTTCATAGATAAAGTAACTTTTTGTTTCAGGATCATAGGCAATTGAATCCTGGAAAGAAGATGGACGGGTTAAGTCAAATGGGTTATTGCTTTTTGAAGTGAAAGCATCTCCCCTTCTGTCCTGAAGAGGAAAACGCAAGCCACCGGACGGAATGGTATCAAAAAAACCGTAAGGACTTTTTGATGCAAAAACTGAACCGGCACCTAAAATAGTTGAAGCCAGAGATAAGGCAAGAATTAATATTGTACGAGTCGAGAAATTCAAAATCTCCTAAGCGTTGGTTGAGGTTTCATAAACATTTTAAAGCCGCTTTAATCAACTCCTCCACCTGCTCTAAAGGACCTCCTTTAGCAAGTGCTTTTCGGATGGCTGATTCTGCGGCTGTACGGGCAATTCCTAAAGCTGTCATAGCAATTAACGCTTCCTGCTCTAAAGTATTGTGACCGGGAGCAGAAAAAACAGAGGATTCTCCTGCTGATTTTGATAATTTATCTCGTAATTCCAGCACAATACGCTGTGCCGTTTTTTTACCTATCCCTTTTACACTTTCCAGCAAAGCTTCGTTGCCACTTTGGATAGCCCTGGAGATCTCCACAGGCTGCAAAGATGAAAGCATAACTCTAGCCGTAGAAGCTCCAACCCCGGATACACTAAGCAAATGCAAAAACATTTCTTTTTCTGCAAGATCAAAGAAACCATAAAGGATGTGCGCATCTTCTCTAACCAGCAGATGGGTATAAAGCATGCCCTGGTTTAGAGATTGGATTTTTGAGTAGGTATTCAGGCTCACCTGTACCTCAAATCCTATGCCTTGGGTTTCTACCACGACGAAAGTGGGTGTTTTTTGCGTAAAATTCCCTTTGAGATAAGCGTACATGATAACGAAAGTAGTTGAAAAAGCGTACAAAAAGCCTGACAGATTTCCTGTATTTTTGCCGCCTCCTAATCAAAGAAAATGAATCAAAAACTAACTGCCGTTATTAGCGCTGTGAGCGGGTGGGTTCCGGAAGATGTTCTCACAAATTTTGATCTGGAAAAAATGGTTGATACCAATGATGAATGGATACGCACGCGAACCGGTATCAAAGAGCGTAGAATTCTCAAAGGTGAAGGGCTGGCCACTTCCGACATGGCCGCTCCTGCTGTGATTGAACTATGTAAAAAAAGAGGCATTCAGCCTGAGGAAATCGATTGTCTGATTGTGGCTACAGTAACTCCTGATATGGTATTTCCGGCTACTGCAAATATCGTTTGTGACAAGATAGGCGCCGTGAATGCATTTGGATTTGACCTTGGTGCAGCCTGCAGTGGCTTTCTTTTTGCACTGACCACCGGTGCATCATTTATTGAGAGCGGACGTTACAAAAAGGTTGTTGTAGTAGGTGCGGATAAAATGAGTGCCATCGTTGATTACACCGACCGTAATACCTGTGTTCTTTTTGGAGATGCGGCCGGAGCTGTCCTTCTTGAGCCAAATATAGAAGGTTATGGCATTCTGGACAGTCTTCTAAAATCTGACGGATCGGGCAGGAATTTTCTTCATATGAAAGCCGGCGGTTCACAGCGTCCTGCATCGATGGAAACAGTAGCAAACAAAGAGCATTTCGCGTATCAGGAGGGTCAGACTGTTTTCAAATTTGCAGTAAAAGGAATGGCTGATGTAAGTGCCGAATTGCTGGAAAAAAATAACTTAACGGGCAACGACATTGCATGGCTCGTTCCGCACCAGGCCAATCTGCGAATCATTGATGCAACTGCCAACAGGATGGGCCTTTCGAAAGAAAAAGTAATGATCAACATTGAAAAATATGGCAACACCACAGCTGCTACTATTCCATTGTGCTTATGGGAATGGGAAAAACAGCTGAAAAAGGGCGACAATATTGTTCTGGCTGCATTTGGAGGGGGCTTTACCTGGGGGGCTACTCTTGTGAAATGGTGGTTATAGGTTTTATTTGTTCTTCTTGTAGTATTGTTACCTTATACACAAAGATTTATTGCATTCACTCATAAGTGCTTTCACTTAATTTATTTGAAATCACCGATATCTATAACTTTTCCATTTGGGCTTTACGTAAATTCATTTTCTAAATCCAAAACGTAAGTCCTATGCTGAAAGAACTTTTATCCGACGACAATTTTATTTTTTTTACGACACATGCTTTTTTAATTGGCATGACACTTGGAATAACTATATGTTATTTCATTATTCGTAATATTAAAAAGGCACTGTATTCGCAGACAAAAGCTTATGAAGAATTGCTTCAGAGCACAAGTCTTGAATTCCCTCCTGTAAAACAAGAAAAAACGAAAAAACATTTACAGGTAATTCGCATGGAAAAGGAAGATGTGCGTGTAGCCGGTTTGGCTATTTGATAATTAGCTAATGAGATAATGTGATAATTAGCTAATGGGATAATGTGATAATTAGCTAATGAGATAAGATAGCATCATATTTTTTGATTGACACAGTGCAAGATATATACGCTTGCATCAAAAAACCTCTGGCTTTCGCCAAAGGTTTTTTTGATTTTGTCGGGAAGACAGGATTAGCGCTACTGATCCTGGTTGTGGGGGGAGCTAAACATAACCAAGCCTCGCTCGTTTCACGAGCGTTTGGCTTTTTATTCGTGCGACTAGAATCAAGTTTCTGTCGCACGAATAAAAAAAGCCACTGCTTAATGCAGCGGCTTTGTTGTGTTTGTCGGGAAGACAGGATTCGAACCTGCGACCCCCTGGTCCCAAACCAGGTGCGCTACCGGCCTGCGCTACTTCCCGAACTATTTTTCATCCTTTCATCGGTACACTACTCTCGCTTAAGGCAAGACTACTTTCCTAATCTTATAGTACAACTTAATTTATTGTTGTACTTGAAAGCAGATCCAATTAACACTTAAGCAAGTGTGACCTGTTTGCGGTGAGGGAGGGATTCGAACCCTCGGTACAGAGTTACCCGTACGGCAGTTTAGCAAACTACTGATTTCAGCCACTCATCCACCTCACCCCTTGCTGATATTTCAGCGCGCCCTTTCAAAGGGGCGACAAAAATAAAGATTTAAACCGATTTAAATGCAAGGAACCTGGAGAGTTTTAAATACAATTTTTTACTACATGGAAGCAAGCTGTACTTTTTGCTGCAATTCCATCACACTTTCTTTGAATAAACTATCTGTATCCATCAGGTCTTTCACTGTCTGGCATGAGTGTATAACAGTAGTATGGTCTCTTCCACCGAAATGTTCACCAATCGTCTTTAACGAATTTTTAGTGAATGTTTTGGCGAGATACATTGTGATCTGACGGGCCTGTACAATTTCACGTTTGCGTGTTTTTTGCAGCAGTTTGTCGTAAGAAACATCGAAATATTCGCAGACCATTTTCTGAATGGCATCAATGGTAATTTCCTTGGATGAAGTTTTAACGAAATTCTTCAGCACCCGCTTAGCTAGATCTAAATCAATTTCTTTTTTATTGAGTGATGATTGAGCCAGTAGTGATATCAAAGCCCCTTCAAGTTCACGCATATTGGCATTGATATTATACGCAATGTATTTAACTACATCTACAGGCAACTCTAGACCATCCGCTTTCATCTTCATTTCCAGTATCTCGATACGAGTATCATAATCCGGAATCTGAAGATCTGCACTTAAGCCCCAACGGAAACGACTCAATAGTCTTTCCTGAACTCCTTCCAGGTCTTTGGGTGGTTTATCTGAAGTTAATACCAGCTGCTTACCGCTTTGATGAAGGTGATTGAATATGGCAAAAAAGGCATCCTGTGTTTTTTCCGCACGGTTAAAATTCTGTACATCATCCAGAATAAGCACATCAATCAACTGATAAAAATGTATAAAATCATTGATGGCATTGTTACGGCTATGATCAACAAACTGATTAATAAACTTCTCACTGCTCACATATAAAACCACTTTTCCTGGATGCAGTCTTTTCACCTCGTTACCAATTGCCTGCGCTAAATGGGTTTTTCCTAATCCTGAAGCACCATAAATAACAAGTGGATTGAAAGAAGTAGCTCCGGGTTTTTCAGCAATGGTTTTTCCGGCGCGACGCGCAACACGATTACAATCTCCTTCAATAAAAGAATCAAATGTATATTTCGGGATCAACTGAGGATCTATCTGAACCTTCTTCAATCCCGGGATGACAAATGGATTTTTAACAGGATTGCTTATGACAAGCGGGAAATCCATTTCATTGTTAGTATAGGTTTTATAACCTTTACCAGGCACATCCATAGTAATAGGCTCAGAACCTTTTGCACCGCTGTCCATCATGATGCGGTACTCGAGGTTTGCATCTTTGCCCAATTCACGCTTTAATGTTTTTGCGAGAAGCGTAACATAATGTTCTTCCAGGTATTCATAAAAGAACTGACTTGGCACCTGTATAGTCAG
>JBKDJT010000009.1:0-3969 GCA_046345435.1 Bacteroidota bacterium | reverse complement strand
GCAGCAACGGTTGAAGCCATGACAGCAGATCAGGTGAAGGATGAGCAGGAGGGACTGGATATTCAGGGAGTGGTAATTGATTATGCAACAAAAGGGCATAAGCCTGAATATCTTGGGAAGGAAGATGTAGATGGTACTGAGTGTTTTAAAGTGAAAATGACCCTTAAAGGAGGCAAAACACAAACTTTATTTTTCGATCCTGCAACCTATTATATCATCAAAGCAATAAGCACGATGAGTGCAAATGGTCAGGAAGCAGAAGTAGCTACTTCATTCAGCAATTACCAAAAACACTCATCAGGTATCGTACTGCCAATGAGCACAACAGTTCCAATGGGCCCCGGTTTTAATGCTGACCTCACTATCGAATCAGTTGAAGTTAATACAACACTCGATGCTTCCCTTTTCAAACCTTCGAAATAATTAGAATAAACATTTAGTGCAGCCCCGGTTAAAGCCGGGGTTCTCTTTGTAAAAAAGAATCTATATGCAAAAGACACTCTTTTCTGTTGTTTGCTTTTTTATAGCAACTGCCGTTATCGGACAAAACAATATCAACGCCTCCACCTTCGGATTGATGGAAGCCCGTTATCTCGGCCCGGGTACCATGAGCGGACGCATCACCGACATAGTAGGTTTACACAAAGACAGCGGCAAAACGATTTATGTGGGTTCTGCCGGTGGCGGTATCTGGAAATCGACCAATGCGGGATTCTCCTTTAAACCCATCTTCGACAAACACAATCAAAGCATTGGCGCAATGGCGATCGACCAGAAAAATCCTAAAACGATTTATGTTGGTACCGGCGAAAGTAATATGCGTAACAGTGTTTCTATTGGTGATGGCATGTACAAATCAACGGATGGCGGTGACATCTGGACGAAGATTGGTCTCGATAGCACCGAACATATTTCTAAAGTACTGATTGATCCTTCCAATTCAAACATCATCTACGTTTCCGCTCCCGGTCCTTTGTGGAGCAACGGCAAACATCGCGGATTGTATAAATCAAACGATGCAGGTAAAACCTGGGAGAAGATTTTATACATCAATGAAAAAACGGGGGTGGCCGATGTTGAAATAGATCCGTCAAATCCAAATATTCTCTACGCAACGACGTGGGAATTTCGTCGTTTACCTTATTCATTTAACAGCGGCGGACAAGGAAGCGGAATTTATAAAAGTCTTGATGGCGGAAAAACATGGAAGGAGTTAAACAAAGGGCTTCCTGCCAAACCATTCGGTCGCGTTGCGCTTGCCATTGCACCCTCTTCTCCGCTTAACCTTTGGGCGATTGTAGAGAGTGAAAATACCGGCTTGTATATTTCTAATGATGGCGGGGAAAACTGGAAAGAACTTTCTGCAACAGCCAATATCCGCTCCCGTCCTTTCTATTTCTCAACACTGGAAGTAGATCCGAAAGATCCCAAGCGCGTTTACAGACCGGCATTCAGTTTTGCTTATTCGAGCGACGGAGGTTATTCGTTTGCGGAAGCAAGCAATGATGGCGGATGGATTCACAGTGATCACCATGCTTTGTGGATTGATCCTTCCAATACCAATAAAATGTATTTGGGTACCGATGGTGGGGTGTACTACAGTTTAGATCGTGGAGCCAACTGGAAATTAGTGAATAACCTACCGGTCGGACAATTTTATCACGTAAGCGTAGACCAAAAAAATCCTTATCGGGTGTATGGAGGTTTACAGGACAATGGCAGCTGGGTAGCACCTAGCAGCGCACCCGGAGGTGTATTGAACGGTGACTGGAAAAGCATTTTCGGAGGTGATGGCTTCTGGGTGCAACCTGATCCCGAAAATGCTGATATCGCCTATGCAGAATACCAGGGAGGAAACATGTTTCGAGTGCGCATAAGCGATGGCACCAGCGTAGGAATTAAACCTCAATCGGAATCGGGCAATGAATTGCTTCGTTTCAACTGGAATACGCCGCTTGTACTTGGCGCTAAAAACCCAAAGAATCTTTATACCGGCGCACAGTATGTTTATAAGAGTACGGATCGCGGCACCAATTGGACAAAAATCTCTCCCGACTTAACCACCAATGACAAAAAGAAACAGGAGCAGGAGAAAAGCGGTGGTATTAGTATGGATATCACGAGTGCTGAAAATCACTGTACAATATTTACCATAGCAGAGTCTCCACTCGATGAAAATATAATTTGGGTGGGCACAGACGACGGCAATATTCAGTACACAATAGACGGAGGTAAAAAGTGGATGAATGTATCTGCCAATTATGCAGCATGCGGCATTCCCGCCGGCACCTGGGTGAGCAGTATTGAACCTTCACGCTTCGATAAAAATATTGTGTATGCCACTTTTGATAACCACAGCTATGGTGATCACAAAACTTATGTAGCGAAGAGTGAGGATATGGGAAAAACCTGGAAGAAGATGGAGAGTTCAGAGTTTACCGGATTTGCACATAAGATCAAAGAAGATTTACAGAAGAAAGATTTACTCTTTCTTGGAACTGAGATGGGGTTGTTTATCTCTTTGAATGGAGGGAAAGAATGGTTTCGTATGAAAAGCAATCTGCCATGGTATGCATTGGTGAGAGATATTCAGATACAACCACAAACCAACGACCTGGTATTGGCGACGCATGGAAGAGGCATCCTGATTATTCCCGATATTACCCCCTTTCGTACTTTATCAACCATCA
Source organism: Bacteroidota bacterium (assembly GCA_046345435.1). Taxonomy (GTDB): domain Bacteria; phylum Bacteroidota; class Bacteroidia; order Chitinophagales; family Chitinophagaceae; genus Lacibacter. The sequence goes on along the minus strand of JBKDJT010000009.1, from coordinate 1,279 downwards.
AAGGCGATGAGCAGGTTTTATTTCTGAATGATCGTCCGATCGTTTTGTCGAATGGCAAATACGGAGGAAGTTTCCCAAATGCATCCGGCGAATGGAACGGAGGCATTTCAGTGAGCATCACACCCATTGAATATTATCTGCGTGATCGCGCCAACAGCATTCAAATGGAAATAGTTGATCAAAATGGAAAGCCGGTGAATAAACTAAATCCTTCCAATAGAAAGGGGTATAACAAGGTGATCTGGAACCAACGCGGCCTTCCGCCAAAAGTAGCGAAAGGAGGTAGTCAAATGGAGCAGTCCGCCTTCGTTGGCATGCAAGTGAAGCCCGGCACATACAACCTGAAGATGAAATTAAACGGGAAAGAATTCATTCATCCGCTGGTATTTGTGCATGATTCCACTGATCAGGAATTCAGTTCTGCAGATCGTGCGTTACAATACCAAACAGGATTGAAACTTTATGCCATGAGCGAACAGCTTTCATTACTTGTCGATAGTATCACACAACGTCAGCAGGCGCTTCAGAAAGGTATTGATTCTGCAAAAAATACCAAAACCAAAAAATCACTTCAAGCATATTATGACAAGCTGGAAACTTTGCGTCTCGAGCTGGTACCACCGATTGTAAAAGGAACGGGAGAAATAAGAAGATTACGTAGCGACATCAGCGAGTTGTATGCCGGCGTGGTTGGGCAATCTGCCGCACCCGGTAATCTTCAGCTCAAGAGAATGGAAGGACTTGAAGGTGAATTGAAAAAAGCCGAATTAAAGTTTGAACAACTGAAGAAAGAAGCGGTTGTCCGTTAGCGGTTGGCGCTGTTACGAGTTATGGGTTATGGGTTACGGGAAAAAGTGGGCTGCTATTTAATAGCGAGGGCCTCGCTCGTTACACATAACTCGTAACTGTTTCCTGATGCACCCGATTTTAATTTCCATCATACTCATAAATTCTCATCATCTTTACAGTATGTGTGGTATTGCAGGCATTTTATCGCATCATTCAAATGTTGTCAGCTTTGAAAAGTTGAAGGGGATGACGGGTGCGATTTCTCACCGCGGGCCAGACGGAGAAGGGTTTTGGATGAATGATGAAAAAACGGTTGGACTCGGACATCGGCGCCTTGCTATCATCGATCTCTCTCCTGAAGCTTCACAACCATTTTCTTTTCTTGGCAGATACCAGCTTGTTTTTAATGGTGAAATCTATAACCATCCCGAACTCAAAGATGAATTAAATCAGAAAGGATACCATTTTCAAACAACATCAGATACAGAAG
>JBKDJT010000008.1:0-4543 GCA_046345435.1 Bacteroidota bacterium | reverse complement strand
CGGAGATACATCTTATACTATCACACTCAAAGTTTGGAATGAATGTAAAATCTCAGAACTATCGCGCAAGGTGGTTGTTCGTTCAAAAGCAAAATCTTCTTTTGTGCCTAACCGTTTTACAGGATGTTCTCCTGTTCAGGTAAGTTTTGTGAATCAGTCGCAAGGGCTCAATGTGAACTATGAATGGAATTTCGGAGATGGTAGTCCGGTTCTAAATAAAAACAACAAAGACACAGTCGTTCATTTATATTCAACCGGCACGGTAACAACCTATCAAGTCCGATTGATTGCCACTAACCATTGTGGTAATGATACATCCGTCATCCCGGTCACCATCCGTCCGAATACAATCAAACTGGAAGTAGAAACAGATGGCACCAAAACAAAGGGCTGTGCTCCATATACTGTTCAGTTTACCAATAAATCATCTGGGTCCAATTCATATAAATGGGATTTTGGTGATGGCACCATTGAGTTCCGTTCTGCCGGCAATGAAATTGTATCTCACACCTATTTAAATACGGGCGTTTTTGATGTTCGTGTGTTTTCTAGCAATGGTTGTTCAGATACCTCTGTATATGTAACACGTATTGAAATTTTTGAAAAACCTTCTGCAGCATTTGTTGCAGATAAGTATACTGCCTGTTTAGGCGACAGCATCCGATTCACGAATCAATCGACGAATGCAACAAGTTATGTGTGGGGTTTTGGTAATGGCATTCGTTCATCAAATACCAATCCTGTTTATGCCTATCCGACAAAAGGCAATTATGATGTATATGTTTCAGCAGCAAAAACTTATGGACCGGGTATTGTTTGTTACGATACTGCTCGAACATCTATCATTATCAATGATTCGTTGCCAGTTAATATAAAGGTGAGTAATGATCAAGGTACTTGTGCACCCTTTACGATACAATTTGAGCAGGACATCAATCCTTTCGCATCTATTGAATGGAAATTCGGAGACGGAGCGTCTTCCTCACTGGCAAAACCAAGTCATACTTATCAGTTAAACGGAGTTTATACTGTTACCGTTGTTGTTCGTACAACCGGAGGATGTGTATATACCGGTAAACGTGTAATTACTGTTTCGGGTCCCGCCGGGTCTGTTTCATATCAAGGAGGATATCGTTGTAAAGGACAAGCTGTCCAGTTTAATGCAAATGGGTTGAATACGAATGAAATTGAATGGAATTTTGGTGATGGCACAATCCAAACAACAACTTCCGGTACAGTTTTTCATACATATACAAAAGCAGGAAATTATTTGCCGATTATCCGCTTTAAAAATGCGGGAGGTTGCATTTATACATTGCCTGCAGGAGACACAATCAAAGTGGATATCATGCAACCTGGATTCACATCAACCATTCAGGAATTCTGCGGATATACCGAAGTACGCTTTACAGATACAACCCGAACGCTGTATGGAGTGAATTCAGTTAAATGGTTTCCCGGTGATGGCTCTACGAAAAATGGAACACTGCTTACACAGCGATATAATATTACAGGAACATATGAAGTGAAAATGGTGGCAACAGGGAAATCGGGATGTACAGATACTGCAACAATCAATCTTCCTGTTTTTGTAAGAGCAATTCCCAATGCCGATTTCCTTCCACCAACCCCAACTTGTACAAACACGCCTGTGAATATAAATTCGTCAGTGCAAAGTGTCGATAGTGTTTCATTCTACAAGTGGCAGCTTTCTAACGGTGCGGTGTTGACGAATAAGAATTTCTCTTATGCATTTTCTTCCGAAGGTGTTTATCAGTTAACATTGATTGCCGGAACTAAATTCAACTGTTACGATACCATCCAGAAAACATTCACAGTTCTTCGTTCTCCGAATTTGCTTGCTTCTGCAGATGCGCTATTGTGTAAGGATAAGACAATTAATCTCACCGCAACAGGGGCATTGTCCTATAACTGGTCGCCATCTGACGGGCTAAGCTGTACGGTTTGTTCTTCACCGCAAGCGCGTCCACAAACAACAACATCTTATGTGGTGAAAGGAACAGGAGCAAATGGTTGTTTTGTTTATGATACTGTCAACATTACCGTTGTTCAACCATTTAAAATAACAACAAGTGGTCCGGATAGTATTTGTATAGGTTCGTCTTCACAAATCTTTGCATTCGGAGCGGATAATTTTCAGTGGACACCTGCTATTGCACTAAGTAATCCTGCTATTTCAAATCCTTTTGCTAACCCAACATCTACAACCATCTATCGTGTGGTTGGCTCTGATAACAATAAGTGTTTTACGGATACGGGTTATGTTCAAGTAGCGGTTGGTCAACCGTTATTGGTGAAGCTCGGTCAAGACATTACCGCTTCAACCGGAACCCAGCTTCCATTAAAATCAACCATCACCAATGGTCCTGTCAAATATTGGGAGTGGACACCTGCAACAGATCTTAGCTGTGATCGTTGTCCTGAACCGATAGCAACAATTAAAAACAACATCACCTACGTGGTGAAAGCAACAAGTGCTTATGGGTGTATCACAACAGATACGCTTCAGATAAAAGCATTTTGTGAAAACGCTCAGGTCTTTGTTCCAAACGGATTTACGCCCGATGGAGATGGCATAAATGATTTGCTGGTGGTACGTGCAACAGGTGTACGCAAAGTAAAATTATTCCGCATCTTTAACCGTTGGGGTGAAATTGTATTTGAGCGTTATAATTTTTCTCCAAACGACCAGGCGTTTGGTTGGGACGGAACACAGAAAGGAGTTCCTTCAGGACCCGCAGTTTTTGTTTATACGCTTGAAGTGGAATGTGAGAACGGAACAGTATTTAGTTATAAAGGGAATATCAGTTTAATCAAATAATTATATCTTCATCTCATTGAGAGAAATGAAAAACCGTTTAACGATCATATTATTCTTTTTTCTTTTTAGCTCCACGCGTGCACAGGATATTCATTTTTCACAGTTTCACCAGATGCCCGCTTTGCGCAATCCGGCACTTGCCGGAATTTTTAAAGGGGATGTGCGTGCAACAGGCATCTTTCGTTCACAGTGGCAGCCGGCATTTGGACAGTTTCAAACAACAGGGTTGGGCGTAGAAACAAAATCGGCCGTCAATGAATTTTCAGAAGACTTTTACAGCCTCGGTCTTGTTGTTACAAACGATGTTGCAGGGGATGCGCGATTAGGTAAAACACAAGTTCTTCCGTCTTTTACTTTTCATAAACTACTCAATCCGGAAAAAAATCTTTATTTATCAGCCGGTTTTATGGCGGGCGTGGTGCAACAACGATTTGATCCTTCAAAGCTGAGGCTTGGTGATCAATTTGTGAATGGAAGCTACAGTCAGCTAAATCCTACTCGTCAAACTTTTAATAACACCAATGTTATTTATCTTGATGCCCTTGCCGGCCTTGCAATAGGCGGCGAGCTTGCTCAGAAGTATAATTATTATTTCGGCGTTTCCTATGCGCATTTCAACCGACCAAAAGTTGCGTTTAGTCCCACTAATGATGTGCGTCTTAATAGCAGAATCGGCATAAATGCAGGGTTTTCAGCTACGGCTTCCGATTTTGATTATTTCTATTTTTATGCGGATTATTTTATGATGGGAGGTGCAACGCTTGCTCAGGGTGGGGTTTTATATACAAGACATTTAATGGAAGAAGTAGAAGATCCCACTTATGCCATCAGCTTTGGTCTTTTTCATCGGTTAAATGATGCAGTCATGCCAATGGTTCGGCTCGATTATGCTAAACTCAGTTTTGGTTTTACTTATGATGTGAATGTCAGCAAGCTAAGTGCTGCATCAAAATTGCAGGGCGGTGCGGAGGCAACAATTTCTTATAAAACATTTCTTCTCAATTCGAGAAAATCATCTGCCAGTAAAGTACGCTGTCCGCGACTCTGATTTCTTTTTCCACATTTATTCACGACAGGTTTTCTGCTGTAACTTGCAGATATGCTGAATTATTTAGAAGGATTGAACGAGCGGCAAAAAGAAGCAGTGTTGCATGTGAACGGACCTCTCATGATTGTTGCCGGAGCCGGAAGCGGAAAAACCAAAGTACTCACTACACGTATTGCTCATTTGATGGCACAGGGTGTAGATTCATTTCGGTTTCTAGCTTTGACATTTTCCAATAAGGCGGCAAAGGAGATGAAGGAAAGGGTGGAGCATATACTCGGAAATAACGAAGCGCGTAATTTATATATCGGAACATTTCACAGTGTATTTGCAAGGATATTGAGAACGGAAGCGGATAAACTCGGCTATCCCAATAATTTTTCTATCTATGATACGGATGATGCGAAGAGTGTTATTAAAACCATCGTACAAGAATTAAACCTCGACGACAAGCATTACAAACCATCTGCAGTTTATAACAGAATCTCATCTGCTAAAAACGCATTGATTACAGCAGAGGAATACCGAAACGACTGGCAGCTTCAGCAGGAAGATATGCGATCAAACAGACCGGCGATTGCACAGATATATGAGGCCTACGTCAAACGTTGTTTCAGAAATGGCGCAATGGACTTCGATGATCTCTTACTAAAATT
>JBKDJT010000007.1:0-8156 GCA_046345435.1 Bacteroidota bacterium | reverse complement strand
CAATAATAAACGCCGAAAAATCTTTGCCGTTGATTTTTGCAAACACGGTATATACATCAGCAAAACCCCCATTGGTAATCCAGCATTTCTGGCCATTCAGAATATAATGTTTTCCGTCCTCGCTGAGGACGGCTGTTGTTTTAGCACTGAGTGCATCACTGCCACTATTCGGCTCCGTTAGTCCATATGCTCCTTTCCATTCTCCGCTGGCAAGCTTTGGAATGTATTTCGCTTTCTGCTCGGGATTGCCGAAGTATAAAATAGGCAATGTACCGATGCCTGTATGAGCAGCAATGGCTACCGAAAATGAATTCCCTCCACCAAGTGCTTCGTTCACAAGCGTGGCAGTGATAAAATCTTTTCCCAAACCGCCGTATTCCTCCGGTGCTGATGTTCCCAATAAACCAAGCTCACCTGCTTTATCCATTAAAGAGGGCATCAAACCTTCTTCCATTTTATCTATCCTGGCCGCAAGCGGTAACACTTCCGTTTCCAGAAATTGCGCACACATTTCTTTTACCATCACCTGCTCTTCGTTAAAGACTTCAGGTGTAAATGTTTCGGATGGGATTCCGGCATGTAATAGCCATTCTCCTCCTTTGATCTGCGTGGGTGTAGATGCGGATGTATTCATTATATTAAATTTTAAATATGAGTTTTAAAAAATTAGCCGTTAAGCAGGTTATCGTACACTTTCTGCAGCACCTCTTTCGCTACCTGAATATGTTTTTCTGCAACACCGGAAAGCGCTTCATTCATGGTCTGATTTGCCACTTCCATCGACTGTGTTTCCATCAACCTCCCTTTCTCTGTTAAAAAAACTTCATTGATGCGACGATCTGTTTTGCTTGCAATCCGTTTGACTAGTTTTTGCTTTTCTAGGTTATCCACCAGCCTTGTAATACTCGGCTTGTCTCTGAATGTCGCATTACACAGATCCTGCTGACTCATACCATCCTGCTTCCATAAATAATACAAAACACTCCACTGCTCCACCGTAATTTCTAATCCCGATATTTTAAAATTGCGCTGCAAACGCCTGGCAATCGCTGTCGTTGCCTTACCGGTCATGAAGCTATTTAGCTCACTGGGTTTAAATTGGTTGTTTGGCATATAGTTGTTTATGCAACTAACCAAAGTTAGGGAAAATTGAAATCCAAGAAAATATGATTTTAGACAGTTAATTGTTAAGATTTAGTCAGGGCCTGTATTAAAAAGGCATGCTCCTACAAAAGAATCAACAACTGAAAGAATGTTCAAACTGCAAATGATAAAAGACCTCTCCCACTTATCTTTGGGATCATGGCTGGTTTTCAATTCAGTGACTCCATAAATCTTTTAGGCAAACTGACCATTCGCCGTGCTTTCAATTTTTTGAAAGTCTGGAGTAGTTACCGGTTAAGCCGGCTTACTGGAAAACCGATCCAGTGGGGACTGCCCGTGTCTTTGTCATTTGAACCAACAACCAGCTGTAACCTGCGCTGCCCTGAATGTCCGAGTGGACTCAGATCATTCACCCGACCAACAGGCATGGCTGAGCGTTCTTTTTTTGAAAAAACGATTGATGAAATACACAAGGATATTCTGTATCTGATTTTTTATTTTCAGGGAGAACCATATCTGCATCCGCAATTCACTGAGCTGGTTCGTTATGCAGCATCCAAAAAAATATATACTGCCACTTCTACTAATGCCCACTATCTGTCAGATGAAAAAGCAAAAGCTACCATCGAAAGTGGACTCGATCGTTTAATTATTTCCATCGATGGTACCACCCAGGATGTATATGAACAATACAGGGTTGGTGGTAATTTGGAAAAAGTAATTGAAGGCGCAAAACGAATTGTGAAATGGAAAAAAGAACTAAAAAGTAAAAAACCTTTTGTCGTCTTTCAGTTTCTTGTTGTAAAACCTAATGAACACCAGACAGAAGAAGTAAAAAAGCTTGCAAAAGAAGTGGGGGTTGATGATGTTTGGTTTAAAACCGCACAGGTTTATGACTATGAAAATGATCCAAACAACCTGATTCCTTCTAACAGCAAATACAGTCGTTATCAGCTAAATTCAGACGGACAATATACTCCCAAAAACAAAATGCTGAATCACTGCTGGAAGCTCTGGCATGCCAATGTGATTACGTGGGATGGGCTGGTGGTTCCCTGTTGTTTTGACAAAGATGCCTTGCATCGTTTGGGCGACCTGAAAAAAGAATCATTTAAAGAAATATGGCAAAGCAGTACTTATAAGACTTTTAGGCAAAAACTCCTGAAAGGAAGAAAAGAAATTGATATCTGCTCAAACTGCAGTGAAGGATTAAAAGTATGGAGCGATTAAAATTTAGTAAATACAATAAATGCTGCTTAAATAATGAACCCAATATTTGACTTAAGCTATCTCCTCTCCTTGTCAGACGACCCTACATTTTTGCAACAAATGATACAGTCATTTCTCAAAATTGTACCCAACCAGGTTCAATCTCTGAAAGAAGCACTAGATAAAGATGATCCAATACAGTCAGCCCTGGTATTACATCAGCTTAAACCTTCAATGCAAGCTTTTGGCTGCAATGCTTTAATACCGGAAATTATTGAACTTGAAAAACTGGCAAAAAACGGAAATACTCCATCTGAACAAACAGACCGTTACAATCAGCTCATAGATAATGTCAATCAATGTGTCGCTTCTTTAATTCAATTACAAAAGGAAAACGACAACCTCCCTCAGAGCTGAATTTAAGTGTGTACACTTAGTGGAGTATTAGGTGACTGCTCAATTTTGAAGCTTTGCTTTATTTATTGTTTGAATCGAAAAAATGTGGTTGTAATCTTGTGTTGTCATTCAATGACACCGTATCCAAATCCTACCAAAAACCAACAAAATCCAATGGCCTGTTTTTAACAACGGCCCTATGAAACAAAACGGCTTCTGTACCTTTCGAAAACGTACTATTTGAGAAAAAATATTGAAGCCCGCAAATCCCGCCACTTGGCGGGATTTGTTTTTTGACCGAAACCAAAAATAAGTAATTGTACTTATATTTTATTAATTACATAATATATATCTTCGGTTAATATCTATTTAGAATCAACCTAGTATATTAATCATATAAAAGAATTTTAATTTCACTCAAAAAGCTAACAGATGAGTAAAACTTCGATAATAATTGCCGATGATCATAAACTCATTGCCGATATGTGGGGTGCAGTACTTACATCCGGTGGCAACTGTAACATTAAGGCCAGTGTGGCAACCTGTACTGACCTAAAGGAAAAAGTATCACAACACAAGCCGGATATTGTATTACTCGACATTGTTCTTGCCGATGGATCCTCGCTTGATTGTCTTGAAAAGCTCAAAGAGCTTTCTCCGAAAACAAGGTATCTCATCGTATCTGCTTACACTGATCTCCCTACTATTAAAAAAGCTTTTGGCATCGGGGCAGATGGTTACCTCACTAAAACATCTTCTCTCAAAGAAATCACCGAAGCCATTGAACAGGTTAAATCAGGGAAGAAATATCAGTGCAGAGAAGTACAAGAACTGATATCCAGTGTTTTCCTTGAAGACAAGCAATCACTGGAAGGGAACAAAAAAAGAGAGGAGCTCACAAAAAAAGAAAAAGAAATCGCCTACCTTATCTATAAGGGACTGAGCGCAAAAGACATTGCTGCGAAACTGGGAGTTAGTTCCAAAACAGTAGATGTGCACAGACACCATATCTACCAGAAACTCGGCTTGAAAAAATTATCAAAGCTTATCTGGTATGTACAGGAAAATCTTCACCTTTTTAGCGAGATGTCTTCTAAGATATAAATACGAATGACTCCTATTTTTTTCCGTAACTAATTACACTAAAATCAAAAACTGATTTTAAAGTAGCCCTTTAGAAAGGAGATATTCTGCAATCTGAACCGCATTCGTTGCCGCCCCTTTTCTCAGATTGTCACTCACAATCCACATGTTAAGGGTATTAGCCTGCGACTCATCCCTGCGCAAACGGCCAACAAATACTTCATCTTTTTCATGCGCATCCATCGGCATCGGATATTGTTGAGAAGCATTGTCGTCCACAACAACTACACCTGGTGATTGACTTAGAAGAGATTTCACCTCTTTCAGATCAAAGTCATTTTCAAATTCAACATTCACACTTTCACTGTGCCCACCCATCACCGGAATGCGTACCGTTGTTGCAGTCACTCGAATTGAATCATCCTGCATGATCTTACCGGTTTCCTTCACCATTTTCATCTCTTCCTTCGTGTATCCATTATCAAGGAAAACATCTATCTGAGGTATAACATTCAGGTCAATTGGATATTTATAAGCCATCGGATACTCTTCTGTACTTCCGGCTACGGCTTTTGCTCTTTCACCCATCAGCTGATCAACTGCTATTTTTCCCGTTCCTGTTACGCTCTGGTAAGTGGAGACCACTACTCTTTTAATGCGGTATTTTTTATGGAGAGGCTGCAAGGCCACAACCATCTGAATGGTGGAACAATTTGGATTTGCAATGATTTTATCTTCTGCAGTTAAAACTTCCGCATTCACTTCCGGAACAACCAGTTTTTTAGTCGGGTCCATCCGCCATGCGCTTGAATTATCAATAACTGTAATACCTGCCTCAGCAAATTTAGGAGCCCACTCCAGCGACGTACTGCCACCTGCAGAAAAAACTGCAACAGCCGGCTTAGCAGCGATTGCATCAGTCATGCTTACAACCTTGTATTTCTTTCCTTTAAACTCAACTTCTTTTCCTACAGAACGCTCCGAGGCAACAGGCAACAACTCCGTAACGGGAAAATTTCTTTCTGATAACACCTGTAACATTTTAGATCCTACTAAACCGGTGGCGCCAACAACTGCAACTTTCATAAACGATTGTTTTATGTATTAAAAAAAAGACCTTCCATCTCGGAAGGCCTGTAATTCGTTCGTATGAAACTAAACAAATTATGACCTTCCTATGGAAAGACATTTATACTTCTTTGTATGTTTCATTTTGATCATCGGCGCAAAAGTAATCGCCATTACAATTATACCCAAAACTTTTTGGGAAAAACCCTTGAAAAAAAGCACTTAGACGCATTTAGCTTTAACACATGTTCGTTAAAAAGATTTTATGGCTGTTTCTGTTTTACGTAACCATCCAAAAAGGTTTTGCACAATTAACAGAATCATTCAGTGACGGAGATTTCACTGCTCAACCGGAGTGGATATCAGGAAATGAAAACGATTGGGTTGTAAATGATTTACAAGAATTGCAAAGCAATCACATCATAACAAATTCATCATTCTTTATAAGCACACGAAATGGACGTGCAACAGATACCGAATGGAACATTGAAATTAAAATGAATTTCAACCCCTCTTCCACAAACTACATCGACATCTATCTAACAGCATCACAAGCAGATTTATCACATGCATCACTCACCGGGTATTTTATTCGCGTCGGCAACACCGAGGATGAAATCTCACTCTACAGAAAAGATTCCGGAAACGTGATCCAAAAACTGATTGACGGAAGCAATGGTATTCTTAACAACAGCAGCAACAATATAACTTTGAAAGTAATCAGAGACGTAAACGGAAAGTGGTATTTGTTTTATAAGGTAAATACAACAAATAATTTCATAACAGATGGCACTGTAACTGATTTAAAATATATAAGCAGTTCATGGTTTGGCATACTGGTTCGGCAGAGCACAAGCAGTTTTTTTCAGAAACATTTTTTTGATGATATCGATATCAAAGATTTTGTCCCGGACACAAAAGCACCGCTATTGCAGAACGGATACTATTCAGCTGATACAGTATTGAATCTGATCTATGATGAATTGCCTTACGGCATTATTAATTATTCCTTAAGCTCGTTTGAAATAAATAACGGAATCGGGAGCCCAGCAAACATTACTATAGATGACAATGAAGTTATACTGTCATTCAAAAAACCGTTTGTTGCAGGAACAACTTATACTTTAAAAATCCCGCCGGTTGAAGATTTTTGGGGAAACAAACAATTTGTCGATAGCTTTCAATTTACTTATTATCCTCCATCCGTACACGATGTGCTGATCACAGAAATCATGGCCGATCCAAGTCCGCCCAAAGGACTGCCAGACGTTGAATGGATCGAAATTAAAAACCGTTCCAAAAGAATTATTTCATTGAATGGATGGTGGATTGCCGATATCGGAGGAAGAAGCAAAGCATTTAAAAACCAACTACTTTATCCGGACAGCAATATTGTATTAACAGGATCATCAAATGAAAAGCAACTGCAAAGTTTTGGCAGGTGTTTAGGCGTAGAAGATTTTCCGTCTTTAAACAATGATGCGGAGGAAATAAAATTAACTAATGAAAATGGACAACTGATTCATGTCGTTTCTTACAATGACAGCTGGTATAAAAATAGCATCAAGTCCGAAGGTGGATGGACACTTGAAATAATAGATATCGAAAATCCCTGCGGAGCAGAAATGAACTGGACTGCTAGTGTTCATCCATCAGGCGGTACGCCGGGAAAAATAAATTCTGTTCAGAAGAATAACCCGGACAATGAGCTACCCTATTTGATAAGAGCTTTTGCAATAGACAGCTTAACGATTAAATTATTTTTCAACGAAAGTATAGACAGCGCATCCGCTGCAAACACTGAAAACTATTTGTTGGAAGGTGTTTCAGGCAGGCCGGTTTTTGCATTGCCAATATCGCCTTCTTTCAAACAAGTTGTGATTAAACTTCCCTACCCAATTGAAAAAGAAAAAAGCTATCAGGTGAACGCACAAAACATAAAAGACTGCTCAGGGAATTTGATCGGGAATTTCAATACAGTATCCTTCGGATTAACAACAACATGTGAAAATGAAGACGTGATCATCAATGAAATTCTCTTTGACCCCAAAGGATCGGGGTCGGATTATATTGAACTATATAACCGATCTTCAAAACGAGTAAACCTGAAAACGTTAATCATCGCCAACCGAACACCGGCAGGAAATATTGGTGATAAAATAATTTGCTCAACAGACGACTACATCCTCAACCCAAAAGAATATGTTGCGATTTGCAATGATAAAAAAGATGTCATTTCGAGCTTTCAGGCCCATAAAAAAGAAAGCATTTTTCAAAGGACACCACTTCCTTCATTTCCCAATGATAAAGGAACAGTAGTTCTCATCAACAATGAAGGATCGATCATTGATGAAGTATCATATGCAGATGACTGGCACTTTCCGTTAATCAGTAATAAAGAAGGCGTTTCACTAGAACGCATTAACCCAGAAGAACCTGCTGAGCAAAAAGACAACTGGACATCAGCCGCACAGGATATCGGGTTTGGCACACCAGGAAGGCAAAACTCACAATACAGGAAAGATTTACAGATACAGGGAACCATTACAGCTTTACCGGAAATATTTTCACCTGATCAGGATGGCAACGACGACTTCCTCACCATTCATTATAATTTCTTAGAAAATGGATATGTGCTGAACAGCAAAGTATTTGATGCGGGCGGACGGGTAGTCAAATACTTGCAAAGAAACCTTCTCTGCGGGTTGGAGGGCTCTTTCAGATGGGACGGGCTCGATCATAATCAGCAAAGATTATCAACAGGCCCCTATCTGATATTTACAGAAGCATTTCATTTGTCGGGCAAGGTAAAACGATATACAAACAGGGTTGTTATGGTAATCAAATAGCAAAACAACCCGCCGGTAAACCACTTAGTTCATTACCTTGCAATGCATGATCAGTCGTAAAAAACTTTTCTACCCTGTTTCCTCCCAACTAAGAAATTACCTGGAAACATATCGCAGGGAAAAACCTTTACCTATCACCTATGATGAACTGAAATATTTCACGGAAAGCATCCCGGTCATTGATGAAAAAGGAAAGGATACACTCTGGGAAACAGTATTGTATCCGCAAAGTGAAACAGAACCTATTCACAAGGCGCTTAAATACGTATACGCCTTACTAAAAACTGCCGGAGATACAGGCGTGCAGCAACACCTTTTTATTGACCGCATTGATTATTGTACGTTCGGTAATTCAAGGCCATTCAGAATCAGAATCGTGAATCGCTACAACGATGTTTATGATTATTTCTACATAAAAACTGCAGACGCTTCGCGCATATACGGCCT
>JBKDJT010000006.1:0-3729 GCA_046345435.1 Bacteroidota bacterium | reverse complement strand
GAACAAACACAACGTCAAACTCAAATAGGGCAGCTGGAACATGATCACGGTCAAAAGCAGTATGAGCTAAATAACAGAAAAGAAGAGCTTGATCAATTGAAGCAGGCACATGAATACACCAAGGATCAGATTTTACAGGCGCAGGGTGAACTTGAAACATTGAGAAGCGGCCTGGCAGATGAAAACAGAAAACTGGATGCCTGGAAAAATGAACATGCGCTTTTGAAGAGCCTGATTGATTCGATGGAAGGGTATCCTGAAAGTGTAAAATTTCTTCACAACAATGATCAGTGGCGAAAGGATGTGCCATTACTCAGTGATGTAATGGTGTGTAAGGAGGAGTACAGAACCGCAATCGAAAATCTGCTTGAGCCGTATTTGAACTATTACATTGCAGACAATGTAAACGAAGCGTTGACAGCAGTTCGTTTGCTCGATAACAATAAAAAAGGGAAAGCGAATTTCTTTTTACTTGATCAGTTCAACGGACATTCCGTAATTGACCAGGCGCCTGAAGGTTGCGTTCGTGCACTGGATGTTGTAGAAGTTGATGGACGATATACCGCACTTGCTAATTATTTACTTGGACAAGTTGTGGTTGCAGAGCGGGAGAATGATTTGCCAGAAGGATTTAACGGAACAGTTGTTGATAAAGCAGGAAGGTTTCACAAAGGAAAATATACATTAAGCGGTGGTAGTGTGGGGTTATTTGAAGGGAAGAAATTGGGAAGAACAAAAAATCTGGAGAAACTTCATGAACAGATTCTTCAGCAGGAAAAAGTGGTATTGGATCTTAAGCATACAATTCAGATGCGCCACAATGAAGTGATTGGTTACAATGAGCAATTGAAAGAACATGCAATTCGTGAAACAGAGTCGGCGATCAATTCTTTGATCAATCAGTTAACGGGTATTGAAAACAGACTTGAGAGTTTAAAAATACAGGAGGCTTCATCTGTACAAAGAATTACAGGCTTTGAGCAGCAGATAGCTGAAAGCGTTGTGCGTGCTGAAGAATTACGTAAAGAAGCAGAACGGATCAGTCAGGAACTTGAAGCTCATAGCACAAAATCTCTTGATACAGAGAATGCTTATCGCGAAGCGGAATCTGCTTTCAACAGTGTCTTTTCCCAGTTTAATGAGCACAACCTAAATGTTACGAGACAACAGAGTAAGCTTACAGGTTTGCGACAGGAACTTGAATTTAAAAGAAATCAGCTGAGAGATTTAAATGATCAGCTTGAAACAAATACGGTACAGTTAACCGAAACCATTCAACAAATCACAGAAGGAGAAGTGAATCTGAAGGAAGTTGAACAAATGTTGGTAGAGCTGTTGCAGAAAAAAGAAGGAGAGGAAAAAGTGCTGAATGAAGCTGACCAAGCTTATTACAATAAACGTAATCAGTTGTCTGAAAAAGAAAGTGAGCTCAGGCATTTGCAGAAAGATAAAGAGATGGCAGATCAATTGCTCAATGAAATTAAAGACAAGCTGAATGATCTTAAGTTGCAATTGTCGGGTACCAAAGAACGTTTGAGCGTAGAATTTAAAGTAAATCTTGAAGAGATCATAGAAGAGCCAAGAACAGGCGATGAGCCAACAGAAGAGCTTCAGGCGAAAGTGGATAGAATGAAAAAGCGTCTTGAGAATCTTGGAGAAGTGAATCCAACTGCGATTGAAGCATTTGAAGAACTGCGCAAACGTTATGAATTCATCGTAGAACAAAAAAATGACCTGGTATCAGCGAAAGAGTCATTGTTGCAAACCATACAGGAAGTAGAATTAACGGCCAATCAGCGTTTCCTTGAAACATTCAATGTGGTTAGGGAAAATTTCCAGAAGGTATTCAAAGCTTTGTTTACGGAGGAAGATACCGCAGATATGGTGCTTGAAAACCCGGATAATCTTGCTGAAACAGGAATTGATATTGTAGCGAAGCCGAAAGGTAAAAGACCCAGCAGCATTACACAGCTAAGCGGAGGAGAGAAGACACTAACAGCTACTGCCATGTTGTTTGCGATTTATCTAATTAAGCCCGCTCCGTTTTGTATACTCGATGAGGTGGATGCACCGCTGGATGATGCCAACGTAGGGAAGTTTACAAAAATGATTCGTCAGTTTAGTGAGAACTCACAGTTTATCATTGTAACACACAACAAAATGACCATGAGTGCCGTAGATGTTATTTACGGTGTTACCATGCAGGAAGCAGGGGTAAGCAAGCTAGTGCCGGTAGATTTTAGGAATCTGAATTAGATTGACGGTTATTAGTAATATTTTTATTACTAACAGTTAACTCTTTTTCACCTCCTTAGACCAGCTATCTTTTAATGTTACGGTACGGTTGAATATCAGTGTTTGATTGCTGCTATCTTTATCGGGGCAATAATAACCTTTTCGTAAAAATTGAAAACGATCTGTTGATGATGTTTCAAGGATAGCAGGCTCTGCATAACCTTTTACTGTTTTAAGACTATCTGGGTTGATATATGATTTGAAGTCTCCTTCTTCAGATGCAGGATTTTCCACTCTGAACAACCTGTCGTATTCCCTCACTTCAACTTCCACTGCGTCTTTCGCATTCACCCAGTGAAGCGTTCCTTTCACTTGCAACCCGCTCGTATCTTCTCCACTTTTACTCTCAGGGAAATAACGGCAATGAATTTCAGTAACGTTACCTGATTCATCTTTGCGTACTTCTTCACACTGAATAATATAAGCACTTTTTAAGCGCACCATTTGTCCGGGTGCAAGACGAAAATATTTTTTGGGCGGATTTTCCATGAAGTCGTCTCGTTCAATCAGAATTTCTCTGCTGAACGGTATTGCTCTTTGTCCACCATTCGGATCTTCTGGATTGTTGTCTGACAAAAGTGTTTCTGTTTGCCCCTCCGGATAATTGGTAATAATCACTTTTACAGGATCAAATACCACCATTCTTCTTAATGCGATTTTGTTGAGGTGTTCGCGTATACAGAATTCAAGCAAACTGAATTCAATCAGATTGTCGCGTTTAGCTACACCAACACGTTCTGCAAAATCACGAATACTTTCCGGTGTATAACCGCGTCTGCGTAATCCACTGATTGTCGGCATTCGAGGATCATCCCAGCCGGATACATGCTGTTCATTTACCAGCTGCAACAATTTTCGTTTACTCATTACCGTATAATTCAGATTGAGCCTTGCGAATTCAAATTGCTTTGATGGAAATATTTCAAGTTCCTGAATAAACCATTCGTAGAGTGGACGATGGGGGATGAACTCGAGCGTGCAAATTGAATGAGTAATCTGTTCGATGGAATCACTTTGTCCGTGTGCAAAATCATACATGGGGTAGATGCACCATTTATCTCCGGTTCGGTGATGATGTGCATGTTTGATCCTGTAGATGATCGGGTCGCGCAAATGCATGATTGGAGAAGTCATGTCAATTTTTGCACGTAAAACTTTTTCTCCGTCTTTATATTTTCCTGCACGCATTTCTTCAAACAGACGCATGTTTTCATCGATACTCCTTTCGGCATACTGATTACGTTTTCCTGGTGATGTAGGTGTTCCTTTCTGAGATGCGATTTCTTCACTGGTGCTGTCGTCAACATAAGCTTTTCCTTTTTTGATCAGCTTTACTGCAAAAGAATACAGCTGTTCAAAGTAGTCGGACGCATAGAATTCATTAGCCCAGTTAAATCCCAGCCAGCGAACATCTTCTTTAATGCTGTCGACATA
>JBKDJT010000005.1:0-2663 GCA_046345435.1 Bacteroidota bacterium | reverse complement strand
GAAAAAAACAATACCGGCTTCGGTGTGAGTGCATTGCATTCCAATCTAACCGGTTCTCTAAATGTGGCTATCGGCGATTCAGCTTTGTACGCAAATGAAAACGTTTCAGGTAATGTTGCTTTGGGTAGTGCAGCTCTTCGTTTCAATACAACCGGTTTTGGTAATGTTGCTGCCGGCTACCGTTCTTCTTATGCCAATACGACGGGATTTATAAATAGTTCAGTCGGAACAAGCTCTCTGATTTCAAATACAACAGGATACAGAAATACTGCTATTGGGGGAGATGCATTATTCTATAACACAGATGGGTTCGAAAATACAGGTATTGGTTCTGCATCCTTGTATGCCAACACTACCGGAGATTATAATACAGCAGTTGGAAGCTATGCGTTATATTCCAATACGACAGGAGGAACCAACACGGCTGTTGGAAGGTATTCGTTGGTTTTTAACTCAACTGGCGATAACAATTCAGCAATTGGAGTCAATTCACTTTTGAATAATACAAGTGGTAGTGTGAACACGGGTTTGGGTGTAGGTACATTGAGTAGCAATACTACGGGTAATGCCAATACTGCTGCAGGGGTTTCTTCGCTGCTTTCAAACACATCAGGAAATAGCAACTCTGCATTTGGTCGTAGTGCATTGCGGTTAAATACTACCGGCTCTGATAATACTGCTGTGGGAGACAGTTCCGGTATGAAAAATATAGGAAGCGGAAATGTTTTCCTTGGGAAAAAAGCCGGATGGAATGAAACTGCCGCCAATAATAAATTATATATCGGTAATAATCCGGAAGCTACCATACTTTACGGAGATTTCAGTACCGGTCAGTTGTTGATCGGTAATAACAATCCGCTGGAATATTCATTTATCGGAAACCGAAAACTAAATGTTGTTGGTGGTACAATTACAGATAGTTTACGTGTAGCACTCGTGTCCGACTGGGCCGATTATGTGTTTGATAAAAAATATCCACTGCTTACTTTGAAAGAAGTAGAGTCGTTCATCGAGAAGAACGGACATCTACCCAATATTCCTACTACAGAAGAAATCAAAACGACCGGTTTGAATGTAGCGGAGATGGATAAGAAATTACTGGAGAAAATCGAAGAGCTGACACTTTATATCTTACAGCAGCAGAAGGTTATTGATGCGCAAAGAGATAAATTGAAAACGCAGGATAATCGTTTCGAAGAGCAAAACAAAAGAATGGACGCTCTGCAAAATCAATTGGACGCGTTGATGCTTTTGATTAAAAAGTGAACTGGAAATAGTTACGGGTTACGGGTTATGAGTTACGGGTTACACGAACCGGAATAAAGGAGGGGGTTCTGAAACTTAAAAGTTTAAATAAGAAACTATAATATTAAGAGTGAGAAATTATAATTCAATACAAATTCTTTTTTGGCTACTGGTTATTCAGTCGCTGCATATACATGCCCAAACTCTTGTTACTGTTCAGGGTTCAGGAAAAGTATATGTCGAATCAAACGCCAACGCTATTGTTCATGGTGGCTTATTGTTTCAAAACGGTAGTTTGTTGTCGAATACAGGAACTATCACTGTAAAAGAAATCGGAACTGCCGGAGCGAGTAACTGGATTGACCAAACCTCTACACCTTATTTTTATGGAAGTGGCACTGTCATTTTCAATGGAGCAGGAGGGCATTTAGCTACTTCGAATAATATATTCGGTAAAATACACATGAATGCAAGTGGTAATCTCACACATGGCAGTGACCTTAGCGTAAATAATCTGTTGCTGGATAATGGTAGTATGAATACTACTTCTGCCTATAAAATGATTGTGCTTACAACACCTGAACTTGCCCTCGATAAATCAGCAACTAATACAAACTTTACCAAAAGCTGGGTAAATGGGAATTTAAGACGTTATATATCTCCGTCAACAGTGGATAAGTATTTTTTTCCAATTGGCGATGGAATTAAATCTAACCCTGCTGTGATGGATTCTCTCACAGTCGATCCGCTGAATACTATCAGTTATATAGATGCAAAGTTTGGACCAAAGCCGGGTAACGATAACCTGCTGAATGTAAAGGAAACAGGATTACAATATCTTGGCATTATGGGACAGTTTTACTCGACTGTCAACAATGGAGGCGTGTGGTATTTGACTCCCGATGTGAATCCGACATCAGGGAAGTATAATCTGTTATTGTATTTCAATGATTTTATTGGCCTTAATGACAATTCATTTGGTATTCTGAAAAGATCTGATGCCTCATCCAGTGCGGCAGATTGGAAGGTGCCTGAGAATTCTCGACTTGATTCTAATAATGCTGAAGGCCGATTAGTAGCACCCGGTTTTGCAAGAAGAAAAAATTTATCATCATTTAGTCAGTTCGGCATCGGCATGACCAATGACCCCCTGCCTTTAACATTACTTTCATTTAATGGTGAAAAAGAAAACGACAGACATCTTTTAAGATGGGAAACAGCTGATGAAATCAATACAGATAAATTCATCGTTGAAAGATCTTCGTCTTTTTCGTCGGGCTTTTCTCCAATAACTTCTGTGAAAGCTAAAGGTTCAGTAGGTCAGCGCAGCAGTTATCTCGCTTATGATTTTACACCATTGCAGGGAGATAATTATTATCGACTGAAAATTATTGATGAGGATGCCTCCTTTCAATATT
>JBKDJT010000004.1:0-2888 GCA_046345435.1 Bacteroidota bacterium | reverse complement strand
AGTGTGAGATGTGGAACGTCCTTTTCTCTCTCTTTCTCTTCTTCTTCAAATTCTAAAAACCCATTAAACCCTCTTCTCATCGTCAACAATGGTAAGAATATAAAAGTTTTATATTGACCAACTACACCAAAAGAGTAGCGTAATAATGAATATGGAGTACCCCCAACCTTTAAAAAATACCGTGACAAAGTGTTTTTTGGAATAATTTTGTATTTGGTGGAACTCAGCCAATCTCTCACAAACTGAAAAACTGAAAATCCCTTCCGTATTCTTACAAAATTCTGGAATTAGAAAAAAGTAGGAAATACGATAAGTATGTCTCAAACTGAAAACCATGTCCCGTGAAGATATACCGCCCTAGAGACTGAAAACTCTCTCTCTTTTACATTTCAAGACAAAATGGTCCCTCTTCAATCTTGACAAACTTGTCCAAAAATTAAATTAAGATTATTATAATAGTAACTACAAATTTAAATTTCATAATTGTTTCAATAAATAATGAATTTGAAATTGTTGTAATTGTTGAACAAGTTTGAATATTTATATTTGTTGATTTTGCAATATGATTAATTCCATAATTAATAAATATATCTTTAATATTGTCATAAATTAAGCCGATAATCTTTTTTTTTTTCTTACCAGCCAATGTTCAATAGTTCCAAATAATTTATTATATACAGTGCTAGGTAATATTTGCTGATTATCATATAAAAATTCTATTTGATTCGCAACATTGTCACGGTTAAAATGTCCAAATACTTTTTCAAATGCTAAAAATATAACATCTTTAACTGTTATTTTATCTTTATATGCTCGATTGTGCAGTAAATTCTCAACAATTAGACAAGCAAATTTTAATAATTCTAAACTATCTTTCATTAATTCTAAATTATTGATGGTTCTTAATTTTAAAGTTAAAATTCCAACTATTTTATCTTTTTTAATTTGTATTAATAAAGTATTGTTGGGTTTAACAAATGGGATAGGATCATTTTCCATTTTGTATATATATAACTATAATGAGATATTATTTTATAATTCAATATTCTAAGGTAAAATTATATTTTTGACAAACGTAATTAATTAGCCATTGGTCATTTTGCCATGCTAGATAATCATCGCCATTTAATTCAAATGCATAAGCAACTAATAAAACCCCATTTTCATCATAGCAAAGTGTTTGAATTGTTGCTGTTACATTTAATTCAATATGTATCACATTTATTTTAATTTTTTTGATATATTGAGTAATTTGAGATTGATTAATATTGATAAAATCCATTATATATTTATCTAAGAAAAATATTTTTTATGCAATTCTTATTGCTGAAAAACTACTTGTTCCATTACTAAATTGCAAACGGTTTGCAGTACCAAATGATGCCTGAACAAGTAAATAATAAGTTGTACTTGTTGAAGGGATAACAATTGCCTGATTTGGCAAAACAAATTGAGCACCAATTGCAAAAGTTGCACTATTTTTATTATCTATATTTAAATTTTTATTCGTTGATAAAGCTGTGCTACTTGTTGAATGAGAAGTTAAAATTTGTCCGATAGTTGTGCTACCTGTTACAACAACCAAACCGCAATTCATTGTTAAAATCCAAGTTCCAGCGGAAAGTGTAACAGACCCACAATTTAAAAAAGTTCCAGTAGTTAATAAAGTTGATGCCGTTAAAGTTGCTGTTATAACTGTACCAATTGAATTTAATTTGGTATCTTTTGCATTTGTATATGCAGTATTTTGTATTGAACCATCAGGATATTCAATAATATTATAACAATTAAACTTGTGACATCTTATTTCATTTCCAATACCACCAACTGCACAATTAATAATAGTATTTGAAGGATAAGTAAATGTGCTTCCAACTCTGGTATATCCAAGAGCAGTAGAATTAAAAGCTGTTGTTTGAACTGTTGCATCTGAAAATGTTAAATTATTTGTAAGTGTTACTGGTCCCGCAATTGTTGTATTCGTTTGGTTTGTTGTGATAGAATTTGAAGCAACTCTCGAAACTATTGAACCAACGGTTGTACTTGAAGATGAAATGCGAATTCCAAAATTTAAAGCACTATTTGCTGATGTTAAAACTAAACTTGAATTTTGAGATTGTGTTGATATCACAGCATCAGTTTGAACGACAAATGGATTTGAACCACCCGTATCTGCCTGAGATATGAATCTAATTCCACGAGATTTTATATTATTCAAAACAGCAAAATCGGGATTATTTGAAACCCAATTATTTGCACTTGCGACAATTCCACTTGAACTATCTATTTTTAAATTATAATTTCCTGCCCAAATATCGACAAATGTTGCTGTTGAACTTGTTGATGCACATCTCACACCAACTCTGGTTGTTGCCCAACACGTCAATGTGACGGCATTATTATCAATGGGGTAAAATGCGAATATGCCTCTATCATTTGCTTGAACTATTGAATTATAATTTCCAGCATTTAATTTCGGAAAAAAATACATTGAATTTGCAGATGTTTCCTCGCGTGCAACAATCGCTGGTTGAGGGGTACCCGCCCCGGAATTATTATATAAAAATTCCGAATATTTGAATTGATTTGGATTTCCTGTAATATCGTTAAGAATTCGTGATTGAATAATTCTATTTGTTGATGCAGTAGTTCCTGTTTGTGTGATATTATTATTTGCTGTTAGTGTATTATTTATCGTTGTAGCTCCTGAAAAAGTTGTAGCACCTGATATCGTATTCAGTAGTCCTGTTAATGTTAAATTACCGTTACCATTGATTTTTCCACACGTAAAGTCACCAATGACGCCCAAATTAGAACTAAATGAACCAGTTTGTGCATTAAAGCTATTATTGCAAGTTACTGAACCATTAAAGACAGAATTTGAAGTA
>JBKDJT010000003.1:0-2857 GCA_046345435.1 Bacteroidota bacterium | reverse complement strand
CAGTACGTACACTTCGTATAAAAGCGGAGAAAGGATTAAATCGTATTTACTGGAATTTCGATACAAAAGGAAGCAGACAGCCGGGTCGCCCCAAGCCGGAGCAGGGATCAGCTGAACAAGGAGGCGGCTACCCTGTTGCACCGGGTACATACAAGGTGGTTGTTAAAAAAGGAAATGATGGTGATTCAATACAACTTGAAGTAAAAGCAGACCCGCGTATTCCTTTCTATCCGGATGTATATGAATCCAAAAAGAAATTAACTGAGCGTCTTCAAGTAAGTGTGGATCTGCTGACAACTTCATTAGACAGAGTAGCTGATGCAGAAGAAACGATTGGAAAAATAGAAAACTCATTGAAAGGAAATAATGGGAAAGAGGTTGATAGTCTCAGAAAGGCATGTGCGACGATTAAGAAAACAATCAAATATTTAAAAGAGCCAATCTTAGGACGTAGTTCTGAAAAGCAGGGAATTACGCGCTTCCCTGATCGTACAACAATCAGCGTTATTCAGACAGCACGTATGGAAATCATGGGCAAACTATCAAAGCCAACAAATTTAACTCAGCGACTGGTTGAAGAAGCAGAGAATTCGATAAAAACAAGTATTACTTCGATAGATGCATTCTTCAATACAGCCTGGAACAATTTTAGAAAACTTGCTGAATCAACGCCAATGGGATTGTTCAAAGAATAAGTATGCTGTTTACATTTTTTTACAGACAGGTGCGACATCAGTTTTTTTCGTTCCTTTGACAAATGCAGCAACATACTGAAAGCATTACTGATTTATTCTTTGCTACATACGGACAAAATCCTGACATGGTGTACAAACTTCCTCAAAGCGGAAGTGACAGAATTTATTATCGTGTACAAGGAGGGAAAAGTTGTATAGCAACTGTTAATCATCATGTACGGGAGAATCAGACATTTTTAAAGTTTACCCGTCATTTTAAAGAACATGGAGTACCCGTGCCGGAAATTCTTGCAGTTAGTGAAGATGAGCGTATTTATTTACAAGAGGATTTAGGCGATGTTTCTCTTTTGAATGAACTTGAAAAAAATGGGCACACCGAAGATGTTTACCGGTTGTTTCAATCTGCACTTTATCATCTTGCAAATATGCAGATAAAAGGGCATGTGCAGTTTAATTATGAGTGGTGTATCACTTCACAGGAATTTGGAAAACAGGCCATACTTGCGGATCTTCTTTATTTCAAATATTATTTTCTTGATACACTGAAGATTCCTTACGACAAGGAAAAATTGATTGATGATTTTGAAGTATTAAGCATCTATCTCGCACGTGTTGATTATAAGTTTTTTATGTTCAGGGATTTTCAGAGTCGCAATGTGATGGTGCATGACGGTGAAGTGTTTTTTATCGACTATCAGGGAGGAATGAAAGGTGCTGTTCAATATGATGTTGCTTCTCTTTTATGGCAGGCAAAGGCTGAATTGCCTGATGAATGGAAAAACAACCTGCTTGACTATTACATTGATTGCGCTGAGGAATTGTTGCAGAAAAAAATTGACAGGTCTCGTTTTACCGGGCAGTATCACGGCTATGTGCTGATACGTTTGCTTCAAGTACTTGGTGCTTATGGCTTCAGGGGTCTTTTTGAGCGAAAGGCACACTTCCTTACCAGCATACCCATGGCCTTGCGTAACATACGCTGGTTTTTACAGCATAAAATAGTAGGGATCAGTGTTCCTGAATTTGAAAGGATCCTGTCGCTTATGGTAGATGATGAAGTGATTAATCGCTTTGAACCGCCAAGAGCAACAGAAGAAACAAAACTGGTAGTTCATGTAAATAGCTTTTCTTATAAAACTACTGGCATTCCTTCCGATCCTTCAGATAACGGAGGTGGCTTTGTGTTTGATTGCAGAGGTATTTTAAATCCAGGAAGGATACAAGAATATAAACAACAAACAGGAAGAGATAAGGGAGTGAAAGATTATCTGGAGCAACAAACCAAAATGCCGCATTTCTTAAACAATGTGTATAACATAGTTGACATTGCAGTAGAAGATTATATGAATAGAGGTTTTGAAAGTTTGCAGGTGAGCTTTGGTTGCACAGGAGGTCAGCACCGCAGCGTTTACGCAGCAGATGCACTGGCTCGTCACCTCCGGAATAAATTCGGAGTGAAATTAGAACTGAAACACCTGGTACAGGATGCGAAAAACTGGGAAAACGGTGAAGTAAAATGAGAGATGGGCCAATAGAACTTAAAATATACCCGTAACACATAACTCATAACCCGTAACTAATATACAACCTTCAATGAAAGCCATGATTTTTGCGGCAGGATTAGGAACAAGGTTTAAACCCTGGACCGATCATCATCCCAAGGCACTTGCGTTGGTGAATGGTAAATCCTTACTCCAAAGAAATATCGAGTATTTGCAGCAATATGGAATTTCAGATGTTGTGGTCAACGTCCATCATTTTGCAGATCAAATTGAAGAAGCGGTTCAGAAAAATAAAGGTTGGGGTTCTAGTATTGTAATTAGTGATGAACGGGATGTTGTATTGGAAACCGGAGGGGGATTGTTAAATGCCAAAGATCTTCTGATAGATAACAGCCCTTTTGTCATCATGAATGTTGATATTCTTACAAACCTTAATCTTTCCAAATTAATTTCTTTTTATCAAAGCCGAAAGCCGCTGATTGCTTTCGGAGTAACAGATCGTAAGACCTCCAGGAATTTTTTATTTGACCAAGAGATGCAATTGTGCGGTTGGAGAAATAAAACTACCGGTGAAGAAAAAATATCAAGACACCAAGATGTTTACCTAGAAAGGGCTTACAGTTGCGTAGCTGTATTTGACCCGGTTGTTTTTTCTTATAT
>JBKDJT010000002.1:0-3037 GCA_046345435.1 Bacteroidota bacterium | reverse complement strand
TTGACCCTAATGATCCCCGTTATGTGATGGGAGGAAGCTATCAGGGAACTATAGAAGTGTTCGACAGCAAAGCAAGAGCCGGCACAAACGTGATGGCTGCTCCGATTCAATATCTCGCAATGGATGCCAAAGACATGAAGTACCGCTACAACTGGAATGCGCCGATCATCAGAAGTATTCATGAAGCAAATACATTTTATCATGGAGCGCAGTTGTTACTGAAAACAACAGATATGGGTAAAATCTGGAAAGAAGCATCTCCTGATCTTACAAGAAATGAAAAAGATAAACAAGGGAAGCCGGGCGTCCCCTACACGAACGAAGGTGTAGGCGCAGAGAACTATGGAACACTTGCATATATTCAGGAGTCTCCGCATGAAGGAGGAGTTATCTGGACAGGCAGTGATGATGGTCTTGTTTACTTAACTAGAGATGGAGGAAAAAACTGGCAGAATGTAACACCGGTGGGTTTGCCTGAATGTTTAATCAATGCGATTGAAGTTTCTCCTCATGATAAAGCGACTGCCTATATAGCAACAACGAGATACAAGTTCAATGATCATTCACCTGCCATTTACAAAACAACCGACTATGGTAAAACATGGACAAAGATTGTAAATGGAATTCCCGGGAACGCATTTACAAGAGTTGTTCGTGAAGATGAAGTTCGAAAAGATTTATTATTTGCAGGAACAGAGCTAGGTCTCTATATTTCATGGAACGGAGGAAAAGAATGGAATTCTTTTCAGTTGAATCTTCCCGTTACCCCAATCACTGATTTGAAAATTCACCAAGGCGATTTGATTGCAGCAACAAGTGGGCGCAGTTTTTGGATACTTGACGATGTAGAACTGTTGCGGAATTATCAGCTCGCGTCGAAAGATTTTTTGATTTATTCTCCTTCAGAAACATTACTTACCAACGGAGGCAGTGAGTTAGATGAAAGTGATCAATCATTTAAAGGTACAAATCCTACTCGTGGTGTTAATCCAGCAACAGGAATGGTGCTGTATTATTTCCTGCCCGATGATATGATCAAAGACACAATCAGCCTTGAGATCAAAGACAGTACCGGAAAACTATTGCGAACATTTCGTTCTTTAGCTGATAAAACAAATCTATCCTATGACGGAGCGCCGCCGGCAAATCCAACTTTATCTCGCGAAAAAGGACTCAATCGTTTTGTATGGAACCTGCGCATGCCAACAATTCCGGGCATCGCCAACGTATATATTGAAAGTAGTTTTTCAGGGCATAAAGTACCGCCGGGAAACTATTCAATCGTTTTAAAGACAGGAAAGCAAGCAATCAGTACAACAGGAATAGTATTAGCAAATCCTCTTTATAAAACAGATCCGAAAACTTATCAAGACTATCACCTGCTGATGACTGAAATGGAAGAAAAAGCAACTGCTATGCATACCATGGTGAATCTCCTGTTTGAAAAAAGAAAACAGTTAAATGAAGTACTGGAGGGTATAACCGATGAAAAATATAAGGAGTTGAAGGGAAAAGGGAAAAAGCTTTCAGACGAAATTAAAAACTGGGATGAAGAGATGATACAGCGAAAGTCTAAAGCTTATGATGACGTAGAAAATTTCCCGAATAAGTTTACCGCCAATTATCTCTTTCTCCTGAATCAGAGCGAGAGTGATATTCCGCAAATCAACGAAGCAAACCTGAATAGGAAAAAGGAGTTGGATGCACAATGGGAAACATTAAAAACCAGAGGAGAATCACTGATTAATCAATTAAACAATTACAACCAGGAACTTGGTCGCGCCGGCATTGGAGCGATTTGGAAATAAGAATTGGAAGAAACTTTTTATTGCTCTACGATCCTCAGTCGCGCATAGTTCAGCATAATCTTTTTCTCTCCGTTCAATTCAAACTTGATAGTAGCAATGGGGTTGTGACCGGCACCTTCCATTTTAAGTACTACACCATATCCGAATTTCTGGTGTTCAACTTTTTGCCCTTCCTGTAAATTGCTTGTATCGCTTGGTGTAAAATTTTCACTGGGCTTGTGTTCTACATTATTTGAACGAGGTGTTGGAGATATATAAGAAGGTGTTGAAGATTTTTTTCCGGGAGGTGGGCCATACTGACGTTCCGCTTTTGAAGCAGTATCATTTCCTGATCTTCCCCACCCTTTCATTCTGTCAAATGCAGAAGATGATCCGAATGATGATCCTCCTTGTCTGAGTCCTCCTCCTTCATAACTTTTATCTAGAAAATTTTCGGGAATCTCTTCAAGAAAACGACTCGGATCATTTTGTACAATTTGTCCAAACTTATATCGTGTGTTTGCATAAGTAATCCATAATTTTTTCTTTGCTCTTGTTACCACAACATAAAACAATCTTCTTTCTTCTTCCAGCTCTTCTCTGGAATTCAAACTCATGATGTTTGGAAACAAGCCTTCTTCTAACCCGGCGGCAAACACGCATTCAAATTCAAGTCCTTTTGCCGCGTGTATCGTCATCAATTTTACACTATCACTATCGGGGTCTTTTTCATCGGCATCTGTTAATAGGGTAATTTGTTGTAAGTAAGCTCCTAAAGTAACAGCTCCGTCTTGCATTTGTTTCGGATCTTTCGGAACATCAAAGCTGATTTCCTGCTGTGTTTTTTTTTCGGGTTCAAACGGATCTTTGGCAATCACCACACCATCTTCATCTATCTGAGATCTGTTTTCTGTATCATCCACCCATTCTTTAATTGAATTCAGCAACTCCTGTATATTTTCATAACGCTGGAGCCCTTCAGTACTTTTATCGTTGAATAACTCTTTTACAATATTTGTCTGTTTTCCGATATGTACAGCCACATCATACGCATTCTTTGTTTGCAACATACTCGCAAAACTGCGGATCATGGTTACAAACTGATCAATTGCTTCCAGTGTAGCTGCTCTGAAACCTAATTCTTTTGCAGATACCAACACTTCCCAGAATGAAATTTGTTTTTCGTTTGCAATAAGAACACACTTGTCGATTGTGGTTTTACCGATTCCTCTTGCAGGATAATTGATGAT
>JBKDJT010000001.1:0-4061 GCA_046345435.1 Bacteroidota bacterium | reverse complement strand
GAGAGAACCGGCACGCAAAAAGGGTTAAAACTAACGCCATCACAGGTACGTACCGTGAAAAAAATGATTGAAGATCCAAGAAGGAAGTTAACCTATAAACAAATAGCAAAAAAATACAACGTAAGCGAAATGACGATCTATCGCATTAAAAGCGGCGAAAACTGGGGAGCGGTGAAGTAAAAACACAAAGCTGCATTTATTCCGAAAAATCATACTAAATTAAAAACGAGATACATTCATCTGTACCCCGTTTTTATTTTAAACTGTTGACCTTGTTTAAATCATTAGCTAGCTAAATCAAACCGATCCAGGTTCATCACTTTATCCCAGGCTGCAACAAAATCGTGCACAAATTTTTCTCTAGCATCATCACATGCATATACTTCTGCAAGTGCTCTTAATTCAGAGTTTGAACCGAAGATAAGATCAACCCTTGTTGCCGTCCATTTCTTCTCACCCGTTACACGATCACGTCCTTCAAATACCTGCTGTGTATCATCTGTTGCTTTCCAGGTAGTTGAAAAATCGAGCAGATTTACAAAAAAGTCATTTGAAAGTATGCCGGGTTTATCAGTAAAGATACCATGTTGCGAACCATCATAGTTGGCATTTAAAACACGTAAGCCACCAACAAGCGCTGTCAACTCAGGAGCATTTAGATTGAGCAACTGAGCTTTATCAACCAGTAAAGTTTCAGCAGCTGCTATATGTTTTTTTCTAAGATAGTTACGGAAACCATCTGCAGCCGGCTCGAGCACAGCAAAGGATTCAACATCGGTATGTTCCTGTGAAGCATCGGTCCGACCCGCCTTGAAAGGAACCCGCACATTGTAGCCGGCATCCTTTGCTGCTTTTTCAATTGCTGCACATCCTCCTAATACAATCAAATCAGCAATTGAAACCTGTTTGCCTGATTTCTGTTCAGCATTGAAAGATTGCTGAATCGCTTCAAGTGCAGAAAGCACCTCGCTTAATTTCGCAGGCTGGTTTACTTCCCAGTATTTCTGAGGCGCAAGGCGCAGACGACCACCATTGGCACCGCCACGCTTATCTGACCCCCTGAAAGTTGATGCAGAAGCCCAGGCTGTTGTAACAAGTTGAGAAACGGAAAGACCAGAAGAAAGAATTTTTCCTTTCAAAGAAGCAATGTCGTTGTCGTCAATTTGCTGATAATTTGCCGCTGGCACAGGATCCTGCCAGATCAAAACTTCTGCCGGAACTTCGGAACCAAGATAGCGGGCGCGAGGTCCCATATCGCGGTGAGTAAGCTTAAACCAGGCACGTGCAAACGCATCTGCAAACGCATCCGGGTTTTCATAAAAACGACGGGAAACTTTTTCATAAGCCGGATCTAAACGCAAAGCCAGATCCGTTGTAAGCATCATCGGCGCATGTTTCTTTGCCGCATTGTGTGCATCAGGAACAGTTCCTGCACCTGCATCACCTTTGGGTTTCCATTGATGAGCACCTGCCGGACTTTTTGTAAGCTCCCATTCGTATCCAAACAAGTTTTCAAAATAATTATTACTCCATTTTGTAGGCGTGGTTGTCCATGCACCTTCTAATCCACTTGTAATGGTGTACTCACCATTGCCTGTTCCGAAAGTATTTTTCCAGCCCATGCTTTGCTCTTCGATACTTGCACCTGCAGGTTCTTTTCCCACATATTTAGAAGGATCTGCAGCACCATGTGATTTACCGAATGTATGTCCACCGGCAATCAAAGCCACTGTTTCTTCGTCGTTCATAGCCATTCTTCCAAAAGTTTCACGAATATCGCTGGCGGCTGCAATCGGATCAGGATTGCCGTTGGGCCCTTCAGGATTTACATAGATCAATCCCATTTGAACGGCAGCAAGTGGATTTTCAAGGTCGCGGTCACCGGTATAACGCTTATCGCCCAACCATTCTTTTTCAGAACCCCAGTAGATATCTTCTTCAGGCTCCCACACATCTTCTCTACCACCCGCAAAACCAAAAGTTTTAAAGCCCATGGATTCAAGCGCGCAATTACCGGCCAGAATCATCAGATCTGCCCAAGATATTTTTTTCCCGTATTTCTTTTTAATGGGCCAAAGTAAGAGACGAGCCTTATCAAGGTTTGTGTTGTCGGGCCAGCTGTTTAAAGGTGCAAAACGCTGGGTACCTGTTCCGCCGCCGCCTCTTCCATCAGCAATACGATATGTACCTGCACTGTGCCAGGCCATACGTATGAACAGAGGACCATAGTGACCATAATCCGCCGGCCACCAATCTTGCGAAGTTGTCATCAGTTCATAAATTTCTTTTTTAAGCTCCGCCAGATTGAGTGACTGAAACTCCTTCGCGTAATTAAAATCCTCTTCCATTGGGTTGGAAAGCGTTGAATGCTGACGAAGGATATTGAGCTTTAATTGATTCGGCCACCAATCAGTATTACGTGTTCCTGTTCCGGCACTCTGACGGAGGGAACCACCACTAAACGGGCATTTGCCCTGTGTTGAAATATCTTTTTCCATGCTTAAAAATAAATTTAGAGGTGTAAAATTACGAGTATAAGCATATCCGTTGGTGCTTTAAATCACATAAAATGATGATTGAAATGAAACATGAAATCAGATCACATAAATCGTTGAATATAATAACCCATTTTATCTTCAAATATTATACAGAAAGAGTCGGAAAACGGAGATCATTTCCATTTGAGAAAAACGAAAACAGCATTTAATCATTTGCCAAGGAGTAGTTTTTTACTTTCCGATACAAAAAGTAATCAATGCAAAATAATCCAATAAAAACCCCCTAAAAAAATATGCCTAAAATACTGTAAATGAAAATATTAATGGGAATTACACTTATACACATCAATACAAAGCTATCAGTGATATTAAGCGAGAAAAAATAGTATCGTTCTACATCTTTATGTAGTGCTCAATTTTAGCATACATGTTCCGAGGTCAGTAACTTGCGGGGAATTATTAAACGCAATCACTTGCGTGATCAGCATACTCAAAATATTTGTCATCGTCTTCATCATCTCATGTACACTACTGAATTACTCTTCTGAAGTAACCTGTTTAGTTGCGTGGGAGGATAAACAGCAGGGCAACAATTCATATATAGATTATGAAGATACTTATTAACGCCAAATAGGATAGATCAGGTTATATAAATAGGTTTCATCAGTATTATTTATAATGAATGCTCTTGGAGAATAAATAACTATCCGATACCTTATGAAAATTAAAGAAAAAATAGATAAGTATTTCGATAATGAATTAATTGAAACTTTATCTAATCAAAATGATATATCTGTAATCAATCTACGATTTTCTATATATTTTAGTGTATTAGCAACTATTCATCAAATAAAACTTCGTTCACAAGTTTCAGATGGCGCATTAATTACTTATAACATGGCAAAAGTGGCTGCCGGTAATAAAGTAACGCATAATCTACTTGCTTATTTCTACAAGCATTCTCCTTATCAGGGCATTATCAATTACACTCAAATATTATTTAATGATAATTTACCT
This sequence comes from Bacteroidota bacterium, assembly GCA_046345435.1. Taxonomy (GTDB): domain Bacteria; phylum Bacteroidota; class Bacteroidia; order Chitinophagales; family Chitinophagaceae; genus Lacibacter. The sequence continues at coordinate 546 of JBKDJT010000001.1, read as the reverse complement.
CAAATAGAGAAAATGTTACAGGAACGTTTTAATTTATCCGAGTATGTTTCTAATCGTATTTTGATTATGACTTCATGCGGGACTTTTTCTCTTTTGGGAAAAAACATCCTTGAAAAGAAACTTAAGATGGATGGATTTCGAGAAATTCTTAATCTGAAACTACCGCTTTATAGAGAAGAGCTTTCTTGTGGTTTGAATTTCCCTTTTGAATATTGGGATGCAAATAACTATAGGAATTAATTAATTTTTGTACCTTATTTGTAACTCAAAATTGTAAGTATTTAAAAATCAACACAAATTACTTTCCGATACAAAACTTACTGAAAATGTAATCCAATCTGTCTTCGTTTGTTATCTCTCCCGTGATCTCTCCTAAATAATGCAAACATCTGCGGATATCAAGTGCAAGTAAATCACCCGGGAGATTGTTGTTCATCCCGTTTAAAATATCAACAAGTGCATTGGAAACTTCCTGCAGCGATTGATAGTGCCTTGTATTGGTAACGATAGCGCTTTCTGTATTCAAACTTCCCTGCACAACTGTAT